>NVRZ01000007.1 GCA_002401055.1 Bacteroidota bacterium | reverse complement strand
CTCATAGATAATAGTGCAAATATTCCTGGTTCTTCCTATGAATGGGATTTTGGTGATGGAAACACTTCAACACAGAATGTTCCAATTCATACGTACAGCGACAGTGTGGGAACCTTCACGGTATCAGTTACGGTAACTTCCCCGGACGGCTGTTCAACCACTGAATTGAATGCAAGTACTGTTGTAGTGTCGGCATATCCTGAAGCTGATTTTGAGCTGGAATCATCAGATACTGCGATGTTTACTATCAACTTTACCGATCTGTCTACAGGCAGTAATATAAGTAATTGGTACTGGGACTTTGGAGATGATTCTACCTCCACAATGCAAAACCCATCCCACACTTATGCTGGAACCGGCACTTACACGATTCAACTTATCGTGGAGAATATATACGGGTGTACAGATACCATTACAAAAACACTGATATGGTGCTCGGATATGATATCGAGTAACGACACCATTGTCCTCTCTCTATATCCACAGGCAGCTTTTACGGCTGACCCGTCGGTGACGACGACATTAACTCCAACAATTAATTTTACTGATTTATCTGTAATAGTTGACAGCATGGTTGTTTGGTCATGGGACTTTGGTGATGGAAATATTTCGAGCATAATGAACCCATCTAACACTTATTCGGATTCAGGAACTTATATAGTTGGTTTAACCATCACTAACGCTTATGGTTGCACTGATGATTATGAAATTCCTATAAGAATCAAACCACATTATGAAGTTAAAATACCAAATGCATTTAGTCCAAACCCGAATGGGTCAAATGGTGGAAGTTACAATCCTCTTGCGCTTAATAATGATATACTTTACCCAATAACCAGGTATGTTATAGATTTTCACATGCGAATTTATAACCGATGGGGAGAACTGATCTTTGAATCATTTGATATCGATATAGGCTGGGATGGGTATTACAGGGGCAGGCTATCTCCGCAAGATGTATATGTTTGGAAAATCATGCTGCAATTCGGAGACGGAACTGTTGTACAAAAGGCTGGTGATTTAACACTTGTTAGATAAATTTTATGAAAAAGTTAGCATACATATATCTCGTTGTTTCACTCTTTCTTTTGAGTGGAGTCGCATCTGTGTTTTCTCAGCATAAATGGAGTAAAGAGCAGAAAATGCAATTAAGAGAGGCTGATTATTATTTTAAGATCACCAATTACCTTGGGGCACTAAGAATCTACAGAGTATTATATGAGATCGATAGTATTGCTCCAGAATTGAATCATAAAATAGGGGTGTGTATGTTTGAAGCGGGCCGTGAGAAACTGGAAACAATTCCATATTTCGAGAAGGCGGTTGGAAAAGAGTATGTAGAAGCATTTATCTACCTCGCCAGATGCTATCACTTGCAAGGTAGATTTGATGAGGCAATTGAGTTATATAATAGATACAAGGATGCTGAGGCAAAAAAAGTAGTTGAGCATACTGAAGTTGATCGCTATATAGATATATCTATCAGCGCTGATAAAAGGATTAAACAACCAATTGAGGCCTCCATTGAAAATTTAGAATGCCGGGTCAACTCTGAGTATTCAGATTATCGACCATTAATTTCTGCTGATGAGAGTATCTTGATATTCACTTCTAGAAGAAAGGGAAGCACTGGAGGTCAATTGGATCCTTATAATCACTTTTTTGAGGATATCTATGTCTCATATAGGGAGACTGATGAATGGACTGAGCCTCAAAAGATCGATTCAAATATCAATTCTGACCTACATGATGCCGGGGTGGGTCTAAATTCAGATGGCAGTATGCTTATAATTTTCAGAACCAATAAAGACTTAACCGGAGGCGACTTATATTGGTCAAAATTAGAAGGAAAATCATGGACTAAGCCGGAAAAATTCGGGCCAAGTATCAACACACAGTGGCAGGAAACAAGCGCTAGTTTGACTTCTGATGGGAGAATAATATACTTTTCAAGTAATCGGCCAGGTGGATTTGGCGGAAAAGATATATACAGAGTTGTTAAGCTGCCGAATGGCGATTGGAGCCTGCCTGTAAATTTAGGGGGAACCATTAATAGTCCGTACGATGATGATGCGCCCTTCATTCATGCTGACGGGAAGACACTCTACTATAGTTCCAAGGGCCACACAACAATGGGAGGTTATGATATTTTTAAGTCTTCAAGGGTGGAAGCACCGCAACATTCGGGATGGACCGTACCTGAAAACATGGGATATCCAATTAATACCTTAGGCGACGATATACATTTTACGTTGTCAGCAGATGGTTATAAAGGATATTACTCTTCGATTAAAGAAGATGGCTGTGGTGGGCAGGACATCTATACAGTTAGTATACCATTTGATAGAAAATCTCTGGCTCTAATGAAAGGAGTGGTTTTATCCGCAGACTCACTTGGGAAACCAATAAAGGCTACCATGGTATTAGTAGATGAAGAAAATTTGAATTTAACAGGCATTTATAGCTCAAATTCCGCTACTGGTAAATACCTGATAATTATTCATCCTAATAGGAGATACAATTTGTTAGTTAAGGCGGCTGGATATACAACTTATTCTGAATCGATCCACATTACGGATCAGGAGAGTTTCGAGGTAATTCAAAAACAAATAAAATTGAAACCTAAACCCCCCAAGACGGTATATACAGAGCAGGACGGGTACATTTTAGTTGATAAGGAAATTAATTTGGATCCCGACACTATTGTTGAGACAGCTGAAAGTGCAGCTGAGTTAAATTTTACTATGGTTAAATTAGAAATTTCCTCGGCAGATTCTCTCTCAGAACCTTTGAACGCAACTTTAGTATTTAAGGATGGGCAAAGCAAAGAACCAATGGACGTGCATAAGTCGTCAACGAAAGGTAAATATATGGTCCTAATTAACCCAAATAAGAAATACAATTTGATGGTGAATGTTGCAGGATACCAAACTTATGAAGAGGATATTGATTTTTCAGATGAAGATAGTTTTACTGTAATTAGTAAGCTTATACGAATGAAGCATGAAGATAACCGAGTTGTAAAAGATGAGTAACAGGATTAAAATATTTTTTTTAGTATTTGTTTCGCAACTGGCTGTAGTGATTTTTTCATGCGCTGCCCAGGATCCGCAGTTTTCTCAATTCTATTCAGCACAGCTGTATATGAATCCCGCGTTTACGGGTAATACAATTCAGGACAGGGTCACAGTTAACTACAGGAAGCAATGGCCCGGTATTTCAGGTGCCTTTGAATCTTATGCGTTTTCATATGACCATAAATTTTCTGAGAAAAACAGTGCGCTTGGAATTCAAGTAATCAGGGATAAGGCTGGTAGCGGTGGTTTGAAATTTACCAACATTGGTGGGTTGTATTCTTATGTTGCAAAATTATCCAGAAAACATTTTGTAAGAGGTGGATTACGCCTGGGTTATACCTGGAGGGCATTAGACTATGCTAAACTAACATTTGCAGATCAATTAATAAGAGAAGGAGATGTAGAGACCATTGAACCAATTAAGGAAAAACGATCTTACTTTGACATAGCAACGGGTTTTGTTTACTTCTCTGAAATATATTGGATTGGGGTAGCTTTTAACCACCTCAATCGACCAAATCAATCGTTCATCGGAATTAAAAGCAGGTTGTCCGTCAAATTTGATATTCATGGAGGCATTACTTTGCCAGTTAAAAAGAACGTAAAAGGACAAGCTATAATAAGTGTAACAATAGCTGCAAATTACAAAGCACAACAAAAATGGGATCAACTTGATATTGGAGCTTATTTCAGGTATGATCCTCTTATTTTGGGGATTTGGTATAGAGGAATACCGTTGCTAAAGTCTTATCAGCCCGGATATGCAAATAATGATGCCTTAATTCTTTTAATAGGTTATCATCTAAAAGCTTATCGGCTTAGGTTGGGTTATAGCTATGATATTACCATTTCTCCTTTAAGGTCCCATACAGGGGGAGCACATGAAATATCACTCTCTTATGAATATGCCCCACCGGAGTGGAAGAAAAAAAGAAATTTCATCATCCCTTGCGCTAGCTTTTAAAGAAGCTGAATTAGTATATCCACCAATCTTATTCTTCTTATTATAAAGTAGAGAACAATTTTACAACCCTTACGTTAAACGGTAATAAAATTAGAATGTATAGAGATTATTCTTTGTTGTCTAGGATGAGCAGGCAACATGGAAATGAAGGAGGATAAATGAAAAGGGCCATACTTACCAAATTCTTAATAGCAGTTTTTGCCTGCATGTCAATACTTAATCATGATATGGCTCACGCTCAATGCAATGCTGTAATTGGTTCTGTTTCCAACCCTATTTTTGGTTGTGGCCCGTTAACAGTTGTTCTTGACAGTGATTCGAGTACTGGAACCATAACAGGTTACTCATGGGATTTTGGTGATGGAAGCCCTTTGGAAAGCATCCAAAACCCCTCACATACATTTGCAATGGGAGCGGCAGATAGTACTTATATCGTAACATTATCCATTACATGCTCTACTGCTCCAGGTTCTCATGACACATCTATCACCGTAGTAGTATATGCACCTCCGGCGGTGTTATTCTTTATAGATACTGCTGCAACTTGTGATTTTTCGGATACGGTATGCTTTGACAATCAGTCTGAGACCGGAGTGGGCTACACTTACAATTGGAATTTTGGTGACTTGTCCACATGCAGCCCTTCTTGTTTTGAACCTTGCCATACTTATGCTACTGATGGATTGTATAACGTATTGTTAACGGTGACTGATGATAATTTCTGTCAGGACTCACTCACTGTTGTCGTTAACACTAATTTCTCCTTGTTGCCAGTTGTAGCGCTGGGTAGTTCTGTGTTAAATGATACAATTTGTATTGGAGATAGTATCGTTTTTACAGCCTCGGCTAGTGGATATTTAGTTCAGCCGATCACCTATGTATTTATTATAGATACAACAGTACAATCGGGATTGAACAGTGCTTTCGGAACTACAGGCCTTGCAGACGGTGATAGCGTAGTTGTTCTTTTAATAAATGCCAACGGATGTGTAAGTGATACAAGCAATACTCTCGTGACAACTATCTTGCCTTTACCGGTTATTAGTTTAATTGGCTCTGACAGTATTTTATGTGGTGGTGACAGTATAGTCTTTACTGCTTCGCCTTCCGGCTTAGATACATACTTGTTTTATGATGACACAACACTTTTGCAAAATTCATCGAGCGACATTTATGCAACTGACAGCTTAAAAGCGGGAAACATTTTATTTGCCATTGGCATTAATTCTGATGGCTGTATAAGCCAGGCTAGTGATACCCTGTCAATAACAGTTAATCCTACGCCATCTCCTTCTCTATCTTCCAATATCATCGGCATAGGAATATGCGTTGGCGACAGCGTTGCTTTAACCGTAACGGATACAGCAGTTAGCGGAGCTGCTTATCTTTGGAATACAGCTGACACGATCGATACAATTACCAAAAGTCCGGCTTTAACTACAGCTTATTCTGTAACGGCAACTTTGAATGGATGTACGGGTACCGACTCCTTAGTTATTATAGTTGATACGGTGCAGCCAACCGCCAATGCAGGCGATGATGTCGCTTTATGTGAAGGAGAGAGCGTTGACTTGAGTGCAGGTGGTGGTGTGGTTTATAGCTGGAGTCCGGCCACTGGTTTGAGTTGTACCAACTGCCAAAATCCGATGGCAAACCCTATATCGACTATCACCTATCAAGTAACTGTAACCAATATAGCTTGCTTTGATACTGATGAAGTTACAGTTACAATTGCAGCATGCTCGATCGGGGCGATTCCGCAAGTGATAACCCCAAACGAAGACGGAGCAAACGATATTCTTCAAATTATCAATATAGGCAACTATCCGGACAACCAATTAAAAATATTTAATCGTTGGGGAAATATAGTGGTTGAAATTGCTGGCTATAATAATGTAAGTAACTACTGGGATGGCAAGTCAAATAATGGAGCAAAACTACCCGATGGTACCTATTACTATTTGCTTGATTTAGGTGATGAAAATGAACCTCTGACAGGGTATGTTGTCATACTCAGATGAAGTTATTATTGAGAAATAAAGCTGAAGCAATAATTTGAGAATGAAAAAACTCCTATTGAAAATTCCTCTTGTATTGTTGATCATTAAAGTGCAAACTTTGATGTGTTTTGCCCAGCAGGATCCGCTTTATAGCCAATACAGATTTAATAGATTGCTGATAAACCCTGCTTATTGTGGAAGTTCTAATGTCACGAGTGGCTCATTGACCTATAAAAACAAGTTTGTTGGTATTGAAGGCTCTCCGGAAACAATGGGTTTTAGCATTCATAGGCCGATACTCGCACAATCCATGGCTATTGGACTCAAGGCAGCGCGTGATAAGACAGGGCCAATGAACCAAAACTCCATTACAGCTATTTATGCCTATCACTTAAGGTTAGGTTCAGGGAAATTATCCTTTGGATTGGAGGGCGGATTATTCAATCAAACCATAGACTTCACAAACCTGATAAGAACGGATCAAATAGATGAAGCGCTTCCAGAAACTAAAAAGAGTGTAATGCTACCTGATGCTTCTTGTGGTGCATATTATCGTTCAGGGGAATTTTATGCTGGGTTTTCGATATATCATTTACTCCAAAACAGAATCGATTACACTGGCTATGAACGAGAGGTAGTTGCACAATTATTAAGGCATTATTACTTGATGGCTGGATATACTATCAATGCAGGAGAAAATATCGGAATTCAACCTTCGATACTTTTGAAATATGTTACAGGTGCACCGGCTCAAGTTGACGTTAATATCAATGCTACATACAAAAATATGTTTACTGTTGGCGGTGGTTACAGATCAGGAGATGCTATTGTTTTTCTTTTTCAATATACTTTCAAGCAACGGCTAAAGTTTGGTTATTCCTACGATTACTCTATATCGCAGCTAGCTTCTTATAACAGCGGCTCGCATGGAATCATGTTGGGTTACAATATACCAATTAAGGAAAAAGTCAGAGAATCGGAAATCATTGACGAGGATGCCACGGAACTAGCCATAGCAGAGGCTGAAGCAGCAGAGGCAGAAGCAATAGAACAGGCCGAGATTGAAGCAGCCAAAGTTCAAGCAGATGCGGCACAAGCAGAAGCAGAAGCAAACGCAGAAGCACAAGCTGAGATTGAAGCAGCTCAAGCCCTGACTGAGGCAGTAGAAGCAAAAGCACAAGCTGAGATTGAAGCAGCCCAAGCCCAATTAGAAGCTGAAGCCGAAACGGAGGAGGCCGCACGCCCAATTACTGATTTTGAAAGTATTGATTTAAATATGATTAAAGGCGTGATTACCAGTAATGGGGTAGGTCTTAACAGAGTGTTAATTAAAGTACTTAATGAGAGGGCTGAAATAGTCTATGAAGTTAATACAACTGAAAATGGGGAGTTTTCTTTAGAAAACTTAGAGCCCGGAGGATATGATATTTACATCACTAAAAAAGGTTATTTTGACCAGATTTCTGAAACATTAACGATAGGCATTGGTGATGAGAAAGCGATAATTCAAAATTTTGAAATGAGAAAGTTTGACTAGGGTGTATTAACACAAAATTTGTAATCCGTATTCTTTGGAATACTTATAATAGATTTGAATAAYGAAGCTTCAAAAGGGATATTTGCTGTATTGCTCAGGCTTGGTGCTTGCTTTGTTTTTTTTTAGCCATTCTAAGGCTCAGGTTGATCCTTGCGCAACGACAGAGAAGATGGTTCCCATTGGAACAGCGGGTGAAGAAGACATGCTGCGTGTTTATGAGAATATAGATGCTACTTACATGAACAAAAGTGGCGATGCACTCATCTTTCCTACGGTTGTTCACATAATACATTACGGTACAATCGGAGATATTTCCGATTCACAGGTTGTGGATGGTTTACGAATTGTAAATGAGGATTTTAACCGGATGAATACCGACACTTCTGTTACACGGGAATATTTCAAACCATTTGCGTCTGCAGTAGGTTTTAAATTTGTACTTGCAAAGCTTGATTCAAATGGAAACCCTACCAGTGGCATCGTTCGCTTTGATACCTCTGCAACGCCGCACCCTGAACCAACTGACTCGGATTTTAATAACGTTAAGTTCATGAGCCATTGGCCCGCGCACATGTATTACAATATCTGGCTAGTTATAAGTATTCAGGGAGGAGCATCTGGTTATGCACAGTACCCAGGCACCAACTTTACTTATGGCGGTCCCTGGGAAACCTGGGGAATAGTGGTTAAGAGCAATCAGTGGGGAACAATAGGGACTTCATCAGCAGATGGACGAACGGGAACACATGAAGTGGGGCATACATTTGGATTGTACCATACTTTCTTAAGCGGAACAGCAACCTGTGGCAGTGTTTGTGATACTACCGGTGATGAAGTATGCGATACACCTCCGGCGCGATATGACAATTCGTATTGCTATGTAACTGATAACACCTGTGATAACGACACAAGTGGGGCCAGTTCGTATTTGATCGATTCAATAGATCAAATTGAAAATTACATGAGCTATAACTCTTGCCAGAACATGTTTACAGAGGGGCAAAGTACAAGGATGCGGGGGTTTATTACATCTTTCCCTATTCTGCAGGGTTTGAGTTCAGACTCAAATCTCATAGCTACAGGCTTATTACCTCCATTATCTGTGAATGAAAAAGCTAAAGGTAAAAAAATACGTTTTTCAGTATATCCCAATCCTGGAAGTGGATATTTTAATGTGGATATTTTCGGGTTAGGGTATGAGATTCTCTACTTAACAGTTTGTAACTCCCTGGGGCAGGAAATCATGCGCTTGAATAAGATCACGAATCGCTCGTCTTCTAATTACTCGTTTAACCTAAGAAGTTATCCTTCTGGTTTATACAGTGTGACGTTACATACTAGTACAGGAGTGAGCAGCACAACCCTGATAAAAGAATAGTTTTCTATTTAGTAATGCGACCTTTTAACTTGCGCTCGAAAAATGAGTGTAGTGGAAACATCAAAGCAGCCAGTGAGGCGTTAAACACCAGTTTTATTGCCGGAGCACCGGAACTATATTGCTCTATATACGGATCCAAAAGAACAAGCGTAAATTCAAAAACCAGTAAAAAGGAAAAGAATACAATTCCTTCCGCTAATCGGATTGGGATAGTGAACCTCCCCAACATAAAGACACCCATGAATAGCAATGCAATAAAGATCAATATTCCTGAATATTGAAGATTATCTCTTCTATCCTTTATTTCATTCTTCAATCTTAGTTCTTTAATCTCCAATTGTTTCCTATCCGACTCTTCTTTATCGAATTCAAATTTGGCTTCTAGCTTTCCAATTTCTCTTGACTTGTTTTCATTGAATAGAGAGTCCTTGTATTCCAAATGCTGTTGTAAATATTTAGAAGCAGGTTTATACTTATTCATTTTGGCATAGTTGGTGGCTAGGTTAGCGCAAGTAGCTGATGCTAGATGTCGAATCCCAAGTACACTCGATATATCCAGACTTCGTTGCATAAAATTGATGCCCAAATCAAACTTCCCCAGGTATGAGTATATTTCTCCAATATTATTTAAGCTTATGGCAATTCCTCTTTTGTTTCCCAGCTCTTCCTTTAATTGAAGAGATCGTAACATATAGTGCAGTGCCTTTTCATAATCACCGTTCTCGCTGAATACGGAACCAATATTAACCAGGCAAGCGGCAATACCCCTTCTATTTTCTGTCTCTTCAAAGACCACTAAGGCCTTTCTATGAAACACTTCTGCCGTTTCATAATCATCCAATCTTTTGTAAAGGCCACCAATGGTATTCATGGTTGTCGCCCATATTTTCTTGTATTTTACATTCTCGGGATGACGTGCTACCAATTTCTCCAATATTTCTAAGGCGCTCATGTTATAATCTAAAGCTTTGTCAATTAAGCCTTGAGTTTTGTAAACAATACCAATATTTCCGAGTGTGGATGCCACTCCTTGCTTATCGTCGCTCTGTTCTCTTATCCTTAAAGCTTGCAAATAATAGTCAATGGATTTTTCGTATTCACCCTGATACCAATTGACTATTCCGATATTATTAAGGCATGATGCCACTCCTACGCTATCCTTGAGTTCTCTTTTAAGAATAATGGATTGGTGGTAGTAAGAGAGTGCTTCTGCAAACAGACCCTGCTTGTATTTAATACTTCCAATATTTCCAAGGCTTTTTGCAATCCCCTTCTTATAATTCAATTTTCTTGATAGCTGAAGCGACTCGTTTGCATTGTCAAGTGCTTTATCCAAATTGGACCGTTTGTAAAATGAGTACAGTTGGAATTGGATCGATACTTTATTGCTGTCCTCGTTTGACTGTAGAAGAGAACTTTCAAGTGAATCAATTACCAGCTCATTATTCGGCAAAGCGGGAAGTACTACAATGCATAAACTTAGGGCAATTGAAAATAGATACTTCAAAATATTCTTATTGCTTTTTAAAACGTAAAATTTAAGTACACATTAAAAATCGTTAAAATAATTTGGAAGTAATAAATAATAATTATACATTTGTTTAAACAACAGTTGTTGTAACAATAAAAGTTGATGCTTTAAAATGAGAATTGACGAAGAAATAAAACAGAAGAAATTTGTCAGCCCTATTCAAAAGGCGCACTTGAACGTTATGTTCACTTCTAATTGGATCATAGGTACTACAAAAGGAATTCTAAAGCCTTTTGGTATTACCCATCAGCAATACAATGTGTTGAGGATATTAAAGGGTAGGTCGCCGGAGTACTGTACGGCAGATGATGTAAAGAGCGTGATGTTGGATAAGAGCCCTGATTTGACCAGGTTATTGGATAGGTTGATAGATAAAGGCTTTGTGAATAGAAGAGTTTGTGAGGAAAACCGAAGGAAGCTGGATATTGGAATTACGGCTAATGGAAAAAAATTACTGATCAAAATTGGGCCAAAGATTAAATCACATCACGATAAAGCAAATGTCCTCACCAATAATGAGGCTGAAGAGCTAAGTCGGATATTGGATAAACTAAGAGGCTAATCACAACTATTAATTAATTATCAATCAAAACTAAATATCATGAGTGAACCAAACAGAGCTGGAGACTCTCCAGCGTTACTAGAATTAGAACAAGGCAAAACTTATGCCTGGTGTGCATGTGGTAATTCAAGTAATCAACCCTATTGCGACGGATCCCACAAGGGAACCGAATTTACCCCAGTTATTTTTGTGGCTGAAAGAGGGAAGGTCGCATTGTGCATGTGTAAAAAAACTGGCGGGTCTCCATTTTGTGATGGAACGCATGCCAATACATCAGAATAAATCAATTATTAATCACCGATAAAAACCAAAAATTATGAACTCAAAAACAATGAATATCGTAACCTGGGTAATACAAGGACTTTTAAGCGTAGGCATGTTACTGCCGGGATTAATGAAAACAATGATGCCTTATGAGGAATTGGTGTCTGATCCTAATATGGGATGGGCCGGCGACTTTTCACCGATGCAAATTATGATAATTGGGGCGCTGGAAATATTGGGAGTTATAGGATTAAACCTTCCATTTCTATTGAAAAAGTATAAGAAAGTAGTTCCGATTGCATCTGCAGGTTTGGCACTTACGATGATTGGTGCAATAGTAACACACGTCGGGAGAGGAGAGAACCCTGGTCCTGTATTTGTATTATTGGCCTTTGCCATCTTTGTCACCTATGCCAGAAAGGATTTACTGAAGTCTTAAATTTCAATAAATAACGGAGTGCTATTGCCTAAAAATCGGACGCGCTAATGATGTAGGTCATTATACTTATTGGGTGTGCGGCTGTTTGAAGACTCAAGAGCAGGCTGCAAAGCAATACGAGAATTATTTGTCTAGAGCGACTTTGCATTAGATGGATATTTCAATTTGTAAACCGTACAAGTCTCATTGCGGTTAACCGGATTCAACCAATGAATAAAGGAATCATATATGCCAGGTTCAAAGTAGGCTACTCTCTCTAGTTCACAGATATTACTCTCAAACTTGGCAATGCGCTCTGCTATGTTCTTGTTCTCTAAAGCAATTAAATAATTGGGCCTGCTATCAGGATGTCGTGATTTCATAAATTCACTTATAGTTTCATAAGACACCGCTTGATCGAGAACGACCTCACTTTTCCAGCTCTTGCTGTAGAATCTTGGCAATAGTATAGCCTTATCTGTATGTGTGCTCTCCACAATAACATTCACATAATCAGGCTGCTGGCCCAGGAACTCCATGCTCTGGATACGGGCTTTTTTATGATAACTAAAAGTAAATATTATGCCAAGAGCCAGATTTACCGTCCAAAAGAATACCCAGAGGGATTTGTATAAACCTTGTCTCTTTTTCCAGAATTCTGAGTTGTCCAGAAATCTTTGCCATCCAATTGTGCCCAGTATGATAATGAAGGGGAGTACTGGAAGGATAAACCTCTCCTGCTTGTTGGGGTGCCAGCTGTGAAAAACAAAGAAAAGCAGCACCGGTATTATTATCACCAGGTGCTTTTTCCAGTCCTGGAAGAATCCGAAGATGAGGAAAAAGCTTATTGGAGGAACTAGGAACCCCGCAACCATTAGGATGTAATTATACCAAGGGGCATTAAAGTATGTTACAGAATTGGCGAGATTGTATTCAATGTATTCCCTCACTTCGGCAAAGACATATCCCCAAGTAAATAGGTCCGTTATCTGAGTAAAGAAGAAACTTATAAAT
>NVRZ01000006.1 GCA_002401055.1 Bacteroidota bacterium | reverse complement strand
ATATCATCTCAGGGGCTATTTTTATTGAACTTGGATGCAAAAATGAATTCAAATTACATGATTATGAATTCAAGAAGGCGTAAAACTCCTTAGGTTGTTAACTTAACGTTCAACCTAAATTTAACTCCTATGAAAAATAATTACACTTTGCTAACAGCCTTAGTGTTGGCTTCATGTGTTACTTTCGCTCAAAACAAAGCAATTAACACAAAAAACAGTCAGCCACAAGTACAGTCAGCCTTATCCAGCACTCCAAAATCTGTTGATCCAGATTACGCAAAAAATTTAAACAGAATTTCGAAAGCTTTAGAGGATACAGTCTATTTCGAAAATTTTAGTAGTGGCACTTCTATCTCTCTTCCAACAGGTTGGTCAGTTGTGAACAACAACAGCCTGAACAACTTTCAGTGGGTATGGAATAATGTATATCAAGATGGTCAATTTTCTAACCCCACTGATATAATTGCTTCCCCTTCTGTAGCGGATGGATTCATGGTATTAACAGCTGATAACTTTAATACTCCCATTCCAGGAACTGGCCCTGTTGTTATGGATACTTATTTTGAATCTCCAAGCATTACGGTTGTAAACCCCAGAGCAAGCTACTGGGTTGCCTATCACCAAGCAATAAGGTATTGCTGTAGTGGAGCGAACAGACTAGTCATTCAAGCCAGTACTGATAACTTCGCAACTTTTGAAGAATACGATGCAACAAATGGTATTGCAACAAATGCAGCATTTGATGGTATTAACTACATTAACATCAGCACAGCTGTTGGTGATTCTGGAAGCTTTAAAATCAGATTTGTCTCTGAAGGGAACACTCACTACTATTGGATGATCGATGATTTTGCAGTAATTGAAGGTGCTGAGAATGATTTGCAACTAAATAGTCCTTATCTAGAGTTCAACTTTGATTATGTTTTCGTGGAAACAGTTGGAGTAGGGCAGTCGGAAGTTGAAATAGCCGGTCTTGCGGATACCACGGTATTGGTGTTGGTGCCTGAATCTGGTGACGAGATCCAAAATATCAAGTCTGGCATTATGGAGATAGCCGATATTTTTGTGGTCAATAAGGCCGACCGACAGGGAGCGGATAGCTTTGCCAATAATTTGGAGAGTTTTCTGCATACCAAAGCGGAATCCGCGTGGAAACCTCCCGTGGTAAGAAGTGTTGCAACCAGTGGCGAGGGTGTTGAGAAGTTGATCGCACACATTGATGAACATGTTAAGCTAGATGATAATGAAAGAAAGCATATTCTGCTGGCAGAAAAGGCTTACCATCTGATACAAAATGATCGAATGGCAAACGTCGATAAAAGTGATCTTCAGAGAGAGGTGGCGGATTTGCTGAAAAATGGAAATTTTAATCTGTACTCTTTCGTGAAGGATTGGGCGAAAAAATAAGAATCTATTATTAGTAAGATTGGTCTAATAAGGCGCTTTTGTGTTCATTTACTGCCTATTTTTGCAGGAAATAAAGTTTGATTAATGGCTGAGAAGGTAAAGTTCATCAATGTTGAGAAAACGGATTTCTTTTATACGGTTAGGAGTCGCGTTGATCAGTATTTTGTAGAAAAGGGTATTTCTAGACATGCAAATGCCGCAATGGTATTTAAGACTATATGTATGCTTTGCATGTGGTTTGTGCCTTATGCTCTAATTCTTAGTGGTTCGTTTTCACCGTTGGCTATGTTGGGCTTTGCTGCAATCATGGGATTCGGAGGAGCTGGTATTGGTTTGTCCATCATGCATGATGCTAATCATGGAGGCTATTCATCAGATGGGCGTGTAAACTATTTGCTAGGATCATGTATAAATCTGGTAGGTGGAAGTGCATTTACATGGAAGATACAGCACAATATCCTGCACCACACGTTCACCAATATTTACGAGCACGACGAGGATTTGGATCCATCGGGAACTATGAGGTTTACTCCCAATGCTGAGCACAAATCATTTTTCAAGTTTCAACATGTGTATGCGACTTTTCTTTACGGGATAATGACACTTTTTTGGGTTTTACATAAAGATTTTGTGCAATTGAAGAGATACGACACAAAAAATCTGATTAAGGGAACTCGAGGAACTTATGCAAAGGAGTTGAGAATAATGATTGCTACAAAGGTTGCCTATTACATCTACATGCTAATAATCCCAATGGTGATTATGGACATTAGTTTTTTACAATGGTTGGCTGGTTTTATGTTGATGCATTTTATAATGGGCGTTGTGTTGGGATACGTATTTCAGTTAGCACACGTGGTGGAGGATACGCACTTTCCTAAACCAAATCCAGAGAATTCAATTGAAAACGAGTGGGCCATTCATCAGATGTACACTACGGCTAATTTTGCCAGAAAGAATAGATTATTGTCGTGGTATGTTGGAGGATTGAATTATCAAGTGGAGCATCATTTGTTTCCGAAGGTTTGCCATATACACTACAGAAACCTGGCACCTATTGTAATACAAACTGCCAAAGAGTTTAACGTTCCCTATTATGACCAGCCCACATTCTGGGGTGCTCTTAAATCGCATTTCCGATTGATGAAGAAAATGGGGCAGCCTGATGTTGTTTCAATTCCTGAAGCAGCTTAGTTACGGAGAATTTTGAAGTGCAGCTTCCCTTCGGCTCCGCCCAGGGAGCGCTGACAGTACCCACCTTCTAATCAATGAATGTTCGGACACTGAGCGGAGCCGAAGTGACCTATCATTTTATACCGAAACAACATCACCAAGACTTATAGCTCTCTCCAAGACTCTCTTTGCTTCGGCAATGGACGCGATTGACCGCACCACCAGAGTAAGTCTGTCCTTTTGCTCTTTCATCTGACAACTAGCTGCGTTAGATTGAACGTAGTTAAGCATCTTCGAAAATGCCTCAGAGTTGTAGTATTCTGAATCCTTATTTGAGATAAAATAACCAATCATTTTATCTTGTTTCAGTACAAGTTTTTCAAAGCCACATTGCTTAGCAATCCATCGCAGTTGAATAGTCTCTAAAAGTGCTTCAGACTGAGAAGGGAGCTGTCCAAATCGATCTGTAAGCATTGTCCTGAATTTGTCTAGATCCTCGTCATTATCAATGTCATTTAGCTCCTTATACAGACTTAGGCGCTCAGTTACCGTATTGATATAGGTGTCAGTAAAGAGAATTTCCATATCAGTTTCTATCTGGCAGTCTTTCGCATAGCTCGTGATTCCATTTGAGTCAGAGTCTTTATTCTTTGCCGCCCGTTCATCCTTAAAAAGGTTAGAGAACTCTCCATCCTTCAATTCATTGACAGCCTCATCCAATATCTTGTGATAAGTTTCAAATCCCAGTTCATTGATGTATCCGCTTTGTTCTGCGCCCAATAGATTTCCAGCACCTCTGATGTCCAAATCACGCATGGCTATGTTAAATCCGCTACCGAGGTCAGAAAATTCCTCGATGGTTCGGAGACGTTTCAGCGCATCCGTTGTTAATGTAGATAGAGGAGGAGTAAGCAGATAGCAAAACGCCTGTTTGTTTGATCTTCCAACACGTCCTCTCATCTGGTGAATATCACTCAGCCCGTGGTGGTTGGCATTGTTAATAATAATGGTGTTGGCGTTGGGAATATCCAGACCAGACTCAATAATCGTTGTCGCAACGAGTACATCATATTCGCCATCAATGAAATTGATCATCACTTTTTCGAGCTTCTGTCCGTCCATTTGGCCATGGCCCGTAACAATCCTTACCTTAGGACATAACCGCTGTATCATGGCGGCAATATCTTCTATATTCTGCACGCGATTGTGCACGAAAAATACTTGCCCGCCTCTTGAAACCTCATGCTCAATAGCTTCCTTAATGAGCTCCTCATTGTAAACATGTAATTCGGTTATTATTGGTTGTCGATTCGGAGGGGCTGTATTTATTACGGACAAATCACGGGCGCTCATTAGTGAGAACTGCAAGGTTCTTGGAATAGGTGTAGCTGTTAATGTAAGTGTGTCCACATTTACGCGCAGCGATTTCAGCTTCTCTTTGGTGCTTACACCAAATTTTTGTTCCTCATCAATGATCAACAATCCAATATCCTTGAATTTGATGTCCTTACTCACCAGGCGGTGTGTGCCTATGATGATATCTGTTTTTCCGGAGGCAAGATTTTCAATACTCTGTTTAATCTGCGAAGTACTCTTGAACCTGTTTACGTAATCAATATTGCAGGGAAAATCTTTCAACCTATTTCGTAAAGTATTGTAGTGTTGCATTGCCAGGATTGTGGTTGGAACCAATATGGCGACTTGTTTGCTGTCAGTAACTGCTTTGAATGCTGCTCGGATAGCAATTTCAGTTTTTCCAAATCCTACATCTCCACAAATCAGACGGTCCATGGGGATCTCTGATTCCATGTCTTTTTTTACATCTTCAGTCGCTGTAAACTGGTCGGGCGTATCCTCGGACAGAAAAGAGGCTTCGAGTTCTGTTTGTAAATACGAATCAGGTGAAAATTGAAATCCCTTTTTCGTCTTGCGTTGTGCGTAAAGTTTAATGAGGTCTTTAGCAATGTCTTTTACCTTGTTTTTCGTTCTCTGTTTTAGCTTCTTCCAGGAGGTAGAGCCCAGTTTGTCAATTCTTGGTTGATGGCCTTCTCGACCCGCAAATTTTGAAATTCGATGAAGGGAGTGGATGCTAACGTAAAGTATATCTCCCTCCTTGTAGATGAGCCGAATGGCTTCCTGTGGTTTTCCATTCACATTGATTTTCTCTAACCCTGCGAACTGGCCAATTCCGTGATCTATATGAACTACATAATCCCCCTTTTGGAGATCCTTAAATTCTTTTAGTGTGATGGCTTGTTTCTTGGTAAAGCTACTCTTGAGTACTACACGATGGTATCTATTGAATATCTGATGATCTGTATAACAAGCAATTTTTACTGTATGATCAATAAAACCCTCGTGAAGGGAAAGTATTAAGGGTTCAAAAAGTGGTTTCTTGCTATCCTTTGTATAATGGTCCTCATCAATTGAGGTTTTGGTATTATTAGTCTTTTCGGCGAGGTCTTGAAAAATAGCATAAAGGCGTTCGATTTGATTAGCACTATCTGATAAGATTATATTTTTGAATTGCCCTTTACGCTTTTCGCTTAGATCCACTAGTAGCATATTAAACTGCTTATTAAACGAGGGTTGAGGCTTACTTTTGAAATCAATTGCTGCTGATGCTTTAAAGTAGAAATTCGTGCCAAATTCAAATATTGAGTAGGGGCCTTCTTCCAGCGTTAGTTGTTTCGTTTTGGTAAGTATCTCGTCGATCAGCTTAGCGTCTTTGACCCATACAGTTGCGCTGGAATCCAACAAGGATAAAAAGGGAACCATTGATTCCTTTGCGATATTTTCCTGAAGGTCGGGGATGAGATTGACAGCTCCTTTTTTCTTAATGGATATTTGTGTTTCAGGGTCAAAAGTTCGGATAGAGCTGATGAGGTCACCTTCAAATTCTATTCGATAGGGATGGTCGTTTGAGTAAGAAAAAACATCAATAATTCCTCCTCTAACTGCAAATTTCCCTGGTTCGAAGATGAAGTCTGTTCTTTCAAATCCCATTTCAAAGAGCTTATCAATAAGCGTATCCTGATCTATATCTTGCTCGCGATTCAGGGTAAAGGAGTTTTCCTCAAGATGAATTTCAGAAATCACTTTCTCATTAAGAGCTTCAGGATAGGTAACAATAATTATCTTCTTAAGGTTATTGTCGTTATGTGATTTTATATGGTCAAACACCTCTGTTCTGCGCACAACATTGGCCTTGTCAATTACATCTTGCTTTCTAGAATTCTTATAGGAAGAAGGAAAGAAAAAGACTGCTTCTTCTGTAATAAGTTGCAACAAGTCGTTAAAGAAGTAGGTAGCTTCCTCTTCTTGCGAAAGAATTACCAGAGCTATTCCCGTTGAAGCATCTAGTGATGTAGCACATATCAATGCATCCAAGGAGCCGCTGATACCTTTAAGATGCAGCTTAGATGGTGATGGAGACTCCAGCCATTCGGCAATGGTACGCGTGCGCTCATCACTTTTGTAAATCTCAAAAAGATCTACTGCTTTCATAAATAATTACAAAATGATAACAATGACTTGTGTAAATGCCAGATAACAACTTCATTGCGAGTTGCAATCATTAACTCGCTGGCACTTCGGAATATTGTGCCAAAAGCTCTTCAGCTTTGCTTACCATACTCTCAGAACCAATTAGGATCGGTACTCTCTGATGTATTCCTTCAGGTTGCATTTCTAGTATCCTTTTACTCCCGTTTGATGCTTTTCCACCTGCTTGTTCAGCGATAAATGCCAGTGGGTTGCATTCATACAGTAATCTCAATTTTCCCGTTGGGGAAAATGCAGTGGTAGGGTAAATGAAGATGCCACCTTTGATCATATTCCGGTGAAAATCTGCAACCATTGAACCAATATACCTCAAGGAGTAAGGCCTATTCGTGGCTTTATCCTCTTCTTGGCAATACTTAATATATTGCTTAATACCTTCAGGAAACTGTGCGAAATATCCTTGATTGACCGAATAGATTTTTCCACTCTTTGGAATCTTTATATCTGGATGTGACAGACAAAATTCTCCAATGGACGGATCAAGCGTAAAGCCATTAACGCCCCTACCAGTGCTGTAAACCAACATTGATGATGAGCCATAAATGATATATCCGGCAGCTACTAGTTCTGTTCCTGATTGCAAAAAATCATCAAGTTCTGCCGGCCCTGACAGAGAAATTCGTCTGTAGATCGCAAAGATTGTTCCGGTAGACACATTGGAATCAATGTTGGATGAACCGTCCAATGGGTCAAATGCGACTACGTACTTGCCAACATCATTGCCATTGTTACTAATATGAATGATATCTTCATTTTCTTCTGAAACCAATGCGCAAACTTCATTTCCTGCCGTAAGCGCTGCAATAAACTGCTTATTGGCGTACACATCGAGTTTTTGAACCGTTTCCCCTTGAATATTTACCGAATCCGCATCACCAAGGATATCAACCAAGCCAGCCTTGTTAACCTCTCGGTTAACAATTTTTGCGGCAATAGAAATATCACTTAAAAGGCGGGTAAGCTCTCCTTTGGCATATTTGAAGTCGGCCTGGCGCTCAATAATAAATTCGGTGAGTGTTTTTACAGCTTCCATTCTTCTTTAGGATAGGTATATTTTGGAGTGCGAATATCGGATAATTAAATGGAATTCAGAAGTAGCCCTCCAAGGTATCTCAGCATATATTAATATGTTATGCCATGTGATAGCCATTGGTTCATTCAGGAATTGGCAGGGTAGCAAGTTTGTATTGCTAACGAAACAAAGCAATTCCCAATGCTATTAGCACTGCAATTACGAGAAGATATAGCAGATACTTCATCCCATTCTTTTTTGCTTTGCTCAGAATGATGAATTTCAGAGATAATAGATAGCAAAAGGCCGTAGCTACGATAGTTAATAAGTAAAAACCAAGATGTTCAAATATTAAACTTAGCAGGCCAAAAACGATGAAGACTGAGACTAAATGCAACAATGCCTGACTTATTTTATGCTTAGGAATATTTGTTCTTAAGACTCCCCATTTACTAAATATCATTTTTTCTAGGTTGTATTATTAGCGGCATTTTTCAGTTTACTTACATGGCGTCATACAGTTTTTGTAATTCTTTTCGGGCTCTAAATAATTGCACTTTGACGGTGTTTACCGGTATTTCCAATTTTTCAGATATTTCTACAATGGCCAGTTCTTCGAAATAGAACAATTTGATAATGATCTTGTAAGCAGGTGTTAATCGAGCTACAGTTCTGTAAAGAAGTTGTGTCCGTTGCTTTTGAATAAGCTGCTCCTCCGGATTGGGTCCAACAGAGGTTAGATAGACATTGATCTGCTGAGTTTTGCCTTCATGGACGCTATCAATAGATATGTTGCCAATATCCCTCTGCTTTTTTCTAAGGAAATCGATGCAATTGTTTTTGGCAATTTTATAGAGCCAAGTGCTAAAAGCGAATTGAGGGCTGTATCGGTTTATTTTTATAAAAGCCTTTGCAAAACCTTGAAGAGTCAGGTAATCTGCATCACTTCTGTTCTTAACCATTTTGAGAAGTTCATGACGAAGGCCTTCATAGTAGCGGTACATCAAAATTGTGGCAGCCTTGTTGTCTTCCTTTAAAACGAGTTCAACCAATACCGAATCGGGTAATTGTTCGTACACTGATTTTATTGCTGCTGACATATCAATCGTTTGTTAAAAGAACTTTATATCATGAACTCGGCATATTGGTATTGCAATACTCTTTTTAAGAATTATCCTCTGGTCCGTTACACCCCAAATTGTGGTTTCCACAATCTTCATTCCAGTGGCATCTTCGAACACAATTTTTACTTTCAGTTTGGCAGAGTTACCCAAGCGCATCGCTTGGCGAATTTTGGAAATTCTCTCAGCGATAAGGGTTTCTTCTAGTAGTACTTCTTGTGCGGGAAATGATAGCGTGGGTATCTCCTCCTTCTCAATTAATTCGCCTTGTACAAATATTGTCCCCATTCCAGTATATCTTTCTAGTATTGTCTTAGCCGCCCAATACCTCTGCATCGTAAATATAAATAGTAAGTAGGTATATCTGTGTAGGATAAAATCTCTCTTTTTTGTAGGTAAATGTCCTACAAGTCAGGAATATAATAATGGCATATCTTTGCGCCTGTTATAGACAAAAGTGTATGAAGGTTATAATCAGAAAAGCAGAGAAAAAGGATATGACGGCTGTGCACAACCTGATAATGGAGTTGGCTAACTATGAGAAGGCATCGGAGCAAGTTGAAATATCCGTATCTGACCTGGAAAGTGATGGTTTTGATGGCTCGCCGATGTTCAATATTTTATTGGCTGAGAATGACGGTGAAATTGCGGGTATGGCATTTTATTATTATGCATACTCGACTTGGAAGGGAAAGATGCTGTATCTGGATGATTTGGTTGTTTTAGAGAAATATCGGAGACATGGAGTAGGGCAGTTATTAATTGATGCTATAAAGTCAGAGGCAAATTTAGAAAATGCCAACCAAGTCAGGTTTCATGTGCTAAATTGGAATAAAACGGCAATAGATTTTTACAAAAAGAACAATGTCTCTCTCGATGATGAGTGGATTCTTTGTAAAATTGAAAAAAAGGGATTAGCTAACCATTCAACCACATGAAGGTATTCAAATTTGGAGGCGCGTCTGTGAGGGATGCCGAGGCGGTAAGAAATGTAGCTGCAGTATTGAAATTGTACGCTGGAGAGGAGATTGTTGTTGTGGTTTCTGCAATGGGAAAAATGACCAATGCTCTTGAAGAGATTGCATATAGTTACGTTAATAAGAAAGAGGACACGAAGAAGTTATTGCAGGGGATAAAGAGGTATCACCTGGAAATTCTTGAGGAGCTATTCTCAGATAAGTCACGCCCAATTTTTGAGCAGGTGAACAATGCGTTTGTAGAAATTGAGTGGATTCTGGAGGATGAACCAATTAAGGGCTATGATTTTGAATATGATCAAATCGTATCAGTTGGCGAATTGATTTCTACCAAAATTGTTAGCGCACTTCTCACTGAAACAGGCATCAACAATAAGTGGGTGGATGTGAGGGATTTCTTAAAAACGGACAATACTTATCGGGAGGCAAAAGTTGACTGGGAACTAACAGAAAAGAAAATTAAGGAATTGCTATTGCCCAAGCTCTCTTCACAAGAGAGTGGCGGGGTAGTGGTGACACAGGGTTTTGTCGGCGTTACTTCTGAAAATTACAATACTACTTTGGGTCGTGAGGGATCTGACTATACCGCCGCGATTATCGGAAGCTTGTTAGATGCAGAAGAGGTGATCATTTGGAAGGATGTGCCTGGGGTTCTAAGCGCCGACCCCAAGTGGTTTGATAATACCGAGAAGCTGGATGCATTATCTTATCATGATGCAATTGAACTTGCCTTTTTTGGTGCTACGGTAATTCATCCAAAAACAATCAAGCCACTTCAGAACAAGCAGATACTACTGAAGGTAAAATCGTTTTACGAGCCAAAAGAAGCTGGTACCATTATTACCGCAACAAAAGAAGTGTCGGAGGATCAGCAAAAGATACCATCATTTATTTTTAAGGTTGACCAGGTTTTGATATCAATTATACCGAGAGACTACTCATTCATAATAGAGGAGAACCTGAGCGAAATCTTTAAAAAATTTGCAAATTACCAGGTAAAGGTAAACTTGATGCAGCATGCGGCTTTGAGTTTCTCAGTGTGTGTGGATGGGGAGGTGAATCGGGTTCCAAATCTAATTGAAGAGCTTCAAAAGGATTTTAAGGTGCTATACAATGAAAATGTCGAGCTTGTCACGGTAAGAAACTACGACCAAAAGACAATTGATCAGGTAACAAAAGGCAAAAAGATTTTTGTTGAGCAAAAGAGCCGTCAAACTGCCAGGTTTGTTGTGAAAAATAATGGTTAACGGATCTTGGTGTATGGTTCACTGTACACATTAAACCGAATACTGAACACTACTTATCCAGCTCCCTGATTCGATCAGCGAGTATTGTTGATATCCTTTTGTTTGATTCAAAAGACCAGCCTGCAACGTGCGGCGAGAGAATTACTTTATCACTCCTTACCAGGTATTGAGCCGGATGCAAGTATTTCCACAAGCCAATCTTTATTAGCCAACGGGCAATTCTCTTAAAGAACACGCCTCTCTTATTGATCCACATACTCAATCCGCGTAATTTTTCAAATGATCCGCTTTCATATTCTAATACATCTAGGCAGGCACCCAAAATTTTTCCCGAGACTATGTTTTTTACCAAATCCGCTGTTTTTACAACCTTACCCCTGGAGGTGTTCACCAGATATATATTCTTAGTAAACTTGTTTATAAAGGAGTCGTTGAACATATACTCCGTTTCATCATTAAGTGGCAGATGGAGACTTATGATATCAGCTTTCTCGAATATTTCATCCAAACTTGATTCAATGACATTGTCAGCTGAAAAGCCGCTTTTATATTTGTCATGAGCCAGTACGGTTACATTAAATCCTGAAAGCCTTCTTGCAAATTCTGTTCCTGTAAAACCATATCCAATAATACCTACGGTCTTCTCGAAGAGTTCGGTTCCTCTGTTGTGTTCTCTGCGCCAAAAGCCTTTTCTTACCTCTGCGTCAGCAATGTGTAAATGGTTTAGCAATGCCAATAGCATGCCCGTGGCATGGTCGGCAACCGCATCCTTGTTTCCCTCTGGTGCCTTGAGGCAGGCAATTCCCTTTGAAACTGCGTATTCAACGTCAATGTTCTCCATTCCGGCACCAGCCCGAGCTATGAACTTTAAGTTTGTAGCCTTGGATAGAAAATTCTTGTCTAATTTTAGCTTGCTTCGTATTACGACACCGTAATAGTCGCCAATAATGCTTTCAGGTGAGCTTTTAGGCATTTCATCCAGATACTCGCACTTATAATTCATTGCAATAAGCGCTTCGTCCAAAGCGGGGTGAACACGGTCTAGAAAAAGAACTCTCTTAATGCTATCCATTGATTATTTTTCTTTGAATTGTAAGTAGCGTACCAGATTATACAGCACCGTACATCAGCCTTCCGATAACGAAATATACAACTAGCCCCAGTATATCGTTGATGGTAGTAATAAATGGACCTGTGGCAAGAGCAGCGTCAATATCGGCTCTGTCTAGAAGCAGTGGAATGAGCGTTCCAAACAATCCCGCAAAAATGATTACCGACAATAATGCAACACTCACGGTTAAGCTAAGCGCCAATGAATCACTAAAAATGAGGTTGTATCCAAGTATTACGGCTGAGCAAATCAGTCCATTTATTAATGCTACTCCGAGTTCCTTGATAAGTTTTGAAGTGAGACTTTCTACACCTAAAGTATTGTTGGCCAAGCCTTGCACAATTAATGCTGAAGATTGTACTCCAACGTTTCCTCCCATCGCTGCAATTAAGGGAATAAAGAATGCCATCTCCGGATAAATTTTAATATCATGTTCATAAAGCCCAATTATTTGGGCACCAAATATTCCGCCAACCAATCCAATTAGTAACCATGGCAGACGAGCTCTTGATAACACCCAGGCTTTATCAGATGATTCTACATCCTCACTAATACCTGAAGCCATTTGATAATCCTTTTCGGCTTCTTCTTTGATTACATCTACAACGTCGTCAATGGTTATTTTTCCTACTAATTTACCTGCTGAATCCACAACAGGTAGTACCACCAAATCGTACTTATCCATAATATTTGCCACCTCCTCTGCATCCGTCTCAACTGGTACGGAAATGGCATTCTCCTCATATACATCTTCAATTTTTGTTTCAGTTGACGTAATGAGTAATCGGTTAAGTGATAAAAGGCCAATTAATTTTTTATCGTTATCAACTACATATACTGCATACACCTCATCGATAATCTCTGCCTGGCGTCGCATTTCACGCACACACTTTAGAACAGCCCAGTCCTTGTTCACAGCAATGAGCTCTTTGGCCATAAGGCCGCCGGCGGTATTTTCATCATAGGTAAGAAGGTCGGCAATATCACTTGCCTGCTCAGGATCTTCAATAAGCTTAATTACCTCTTCTTGTACTTTGTCAGGCAGTTCAGCAATTACGTCTGCTGCATCATCAGATTCTATGTTGTCAATGACCTGATCTGCAATCTCTTTTGAAGAAAGTGAAGCGAGCAGATTTTCTCTTACATCTTCTTCGAGTTCTACGAGTACATCGGCTGCAATTTCTTCTTCCAATATGGAGTAAAGGAGCCTTCCTTCATCTTTGCTAAGTTCATCTAGTATCTCCGCGATATCAGCAGGATGTAGCTCTTCCATACCTTTTCGCAAAGTGTCTTTGTCATCCGACTTAATCGTTTTCTTTAAGTTGGATATATACTGCTGCGTTAAGTCAAACTGCATTTGGTACTGGAATTATGAAACAATTGCTGGATTCAGGGTTTACTATGACGCTACTAAATCAAAGGCAAAATTAAGATTTATCCCAACAATTTCGTAAGCTCAATAAACTCTTCGACTCCAAGTTGTTCGGGTCTCTTGGACATCAGGGGGTGCGCGCTTTGACCTGGCTCTTTTATTAGCGCTTTTAAGGAGTTTCTGAGCGTCTTTCTTCTTTGATTAAACCCTTGTTTAACTACGGTAGTGAACAGCTCCGCGTTGCACTCTAGTCGATCAACTGAATTTCGAGTCAGTCTTATTACCGCAGATTTTACTTTTGGAGGGGGATCAAAAACATCTTCTCCAACCGTAAATAAGTATTCAATGTCGTAATATGCTTGCAACAAAATACTGGTGATTCCATAAATTTTTGAACCTTCTTTCGAAGCAATTCTTTCTGCTACCTCTTTTTGAAACATCCCAACCACTTCTAATGCTTGGTCTTTATGTTCTAATGCTTTGAATAAGATTTGTGTCGAAATATTATAGGGAAAGTTCCCTATGATTCCAAAGGGTTCCCCATTAAAAAGTTCCTTTAGATTCGCCTTAAGAAAATCTCCGTCAATTATGCGATCATTTTCTATCCAATCTTCCTCTTTTAAATAATTGATTGATTCTGTATCAATATCGATAACAGTAAGCTGAATATCTTCTCGCTTGACAAGAAATTTAGTCAAAACTCCCATTCCCGCTCCAACCTCAAGTGCATGCTTTAGTGTGCTATCTGCATTGAAGGCATTTACAATGTCTTTTGCAATACTTAGATCGGTTAAAAAATGTTGACCAAGTTGTTTTTTAGCTCTTACTCTTTTAGCCATTAAGCAAATTCTAATATGGTTCTGAAAGCAGCAAATTTTCCGTCATATCGGTCGCTATGTTCCTTTTGTAAAGCAGGAGCATGTTTTATTTGGTATTGGTAATGCAAACAGTGATGTGGTTTTTTTATACGATGAACCCAATTCTTTTGAAGATTCACATGGAGAGTATTATTGGGGTAAAAACTCTGAACTTTTAGCTAAAATGATAGAAAGTGTTTTAGAAGTTAAAAAAGAAGACGTTTATTTAAGCGCAATTGTTAAATGCAAATCATCTAAAGGAAATATTACTTCGGATGATGTAACTTCATGTAGCTCCTATTTACATAAACAATTGAGTATATTAAAACCTAAAATATTAGTTCTTTTGGGAGAAAACGCCCACAAACATTTATTTAATGATGATGAGAATTTTGATGATATACGGGGAGTTTTTTTAAAATACAATGGAATTGATACTATGTGTACCTATCATCCAAGTTATTTATTAAGAAATCCATCTTTAAAAAAAGATGCATACCATGATATGTTAAAAATTAAAAAACTAATGGAGAAATTTTGAAAAATGTAGTTATATTTATACTAAGTATTTTTATTTTTGTTGGCTGTGCTGTAAAACAAGAAATAATAGTAAAAGAAAA
>NVRZ01000005.1 GCA_002401055.1 Bacteroidota bacterium | reverse complement strand
TGGCTTGTTCGAATACACAATTGATTCTGCGCGGACAGAAGGTTGTAGGATAATAGAGGAAAGTCGAGATATCTATTCGCGAGGAAACTTAAAAGAGGAAGTTGAAATAAAAACCTATTACGAAAACAAATATCTAGAGGCCAATAAGCCTATTCATTACTTAAGTTTTCAATTTCGACCTTGAATTCCTCAGAGTAGGAGGCTAGGAATTTTCTTTCCGATAAAATATATCCATTTCCGTTTACCAGAATATGCACCACCAAATTCTCGATGGAAATAGGTTCATTATCACGTGCCGAAGCGATATTTGAATGTCGAATGTTTTGTCCGTCTACGATAATTACCAGGCCGGAACCGATTGCTTCCATCTTGTTTCCTTCTGTAATTAGTAGCCCCGTGTCTTCACCCAATCCAATTCCTACACATACAGGATTCGTTGCAACTGCTTGAAACAATCGGCTAAATCGTCCCCTCTTAACAAAATGTGAGTCAATTGTAACTTCTTTTATAAACCCTAATCCTCTTGATATTTTCACTTCATTTTTTAATAAGGCGACTGAACTTGATCCTTGGATCATAATATTGGACATAGCCATCGCTCCTGCACTGGTTCCTGCAATAATAAATTCCTCCTGCATATATTTTTTATGCATTACATCAATAAAATTCGTCCCACCAAATATTGAACTCAATCGGAGTTGATTGCCTCCAGTGAAGAGTACTGCGCCAGCTGTAAATATTCTTGCGGCATAGGCCGGATCGTCTACGTCATCACGATTTTGAATATGGATCACATCTGTGTTGCTATGGTCCAGCCTTGCAAAGGCCTCCACGTATCGCTGTCCCGTTTCCTCTGGTATTTCAGAAGCAGTTGTGATTATTTCTATTCTGGAACCTGGTTCGGGCAGTTCCTTTAACATTCGGGCCAGGATGCCCAATTCAAAAAAATCGTTGCTGGATTGTTCTGAAGATTCTAATTCTTCATTGTCCCCTTTATTTACCGCACCACCTATAGCAATGAGCTTACCTCGCGGAATATCCACCTTACTTATGTTATTGTTCGCTGCAAATGTAAAGTATCCGGTATAACCGTTGAAATAAGCGTGCAATTATTTTTCAACAAACACTGCATTCTAACTATAAAAGCCGAAATAAATCAGGATATTTGCCCGCCTGAATATTTCGGGCAGGCACTCCTTTTAAAAAAGGAATAAATCAGAGGAACTGGTATGAAAATATTAGATATACGTGTGATGAAGGGGCCAAATTATTGGTCCAATCGAAGACACAAGCTCATTGTGATGCGTCTTGACTTGGAAGAAATGGAAACAAAGCCTTCTAATAAGATTAGAGGATTTTATTCTAGGATGAAAAAATTGCTCCCATCTATGTATGAGCACCGATGTTCGGTTGGCGCGCCTGGAGGATTTTTTGAGCGGGTTAAAGAGGGCACCTGGATGGGCCATATAGCGGAGCACATCGCCCTTGAAATTCAAACGTTGGCGGGAATGGATTGCGGATTCGGTAGGACCAGAGAAACTTCGGAACCAGGAGTTTACAACGTCGTGTTTACCTATACAGAGGAAAAGGTAGGCATTTACGCTGCCAAAGCCTCCATTCGGATTGTAGCGGCCCTAGTCAATAATAAAGACTATGATCTAACTACCGATATTCAAACAATGCGTGAGTTAAGAGAAAGTGGCCGGTTAGGCCCGAGTACTGGGTCTATTGTGGAAGAAGCTAAATCGAGAAATATTCCTTTTATCAGACTCAATAAATACTCTCTTATTCAGCTGGGTTATGGGGTCAATCAAAAGAGAATGCGCGCTACAATTAGTGGTCAGACGAGCAGTATTGCCGTTGAGTTAGCATGTGATAAGGAAGACACTAAGTATTTATTGGACCGAGCGGGTATCCCTGTGCCCAGAGGTGTGATTTTAAGACGAATGGAGGAATTGGAAAGAGAGCTTAAACGAATCGGATTCCCGGTAGTAATTAAACCAGTTGATGGAAATCATGGTAAGGGGGCTACGATCAACATCTCTACATTGAGAGAGGCAAGAGTTGCATTTGAAACCGCACAACATTATTCGAGAAGAGTAATAATCGAAAAATTTATTGTAGGATTTGATTATAGGTTATTAATAATTGACTACAAATTTATTGCAGCGGCGAAAAGGACACCTGCACATGTAATAGGCGATGGCAAATCGACAATTCAACAATTGATTGATAAAGTTAATTCTGACCCGAGGAGAGGCTATGGTCATGAAAACGTGCTGACTGAAATTACCGTGGACAAGATGACCAAGCGTATCTTGAAGGAAAATAAACTGACACTTAAATCAAAGCTGCCGAAAAGTGAAGTTCTCTATTTGAAAACGACCGCTAACCTGAGTACAGGCGGTACATCAAAGGATGTTACTCATAAAGTACATCCCTATAATATTTTTATGGCGGAGCGGGCGTCTAGGGTAATTGGTTTGGATATCTGTGGAATGGATGTTATGGCACCAGATATTACTACGCCCTTGAATGAGAACAATGGAGCGGTACTAGAGGTCAATGCAGCACCTGGTTTTAGAATGCACCTCGATCCTACGGAAGGCTTTCCACGAAATGTTGCAGAACCGGTAATTGAGATGTTATACCCTCCAGGAAGTAATGCGTTGATTCCCATTGTTGGCGTTACCGGAACAAATGGCAAGACAACCACAGTACGCCTGATTGCACATATCATGAAAAATGTGGGTAAAAAGGTGGGCTACACTACATCTGATGGAATCTATATTCAAAATCGAATGCTCGAAAAAGGTGATTGCTCAGGCCCTATGAGTACGGAGTTTGTTTTGAAGGACCCTACTGTGGATTTTGCGGTGGTTGAATGTGCAAGAGGAGGAATGTTGAGATCTGGACTCGCATTTAGTAACTGTGATATTGGAATAGTAACCAATGTTGCGCCCGATCATTTGGGCTTAAAGGATATCGATACTATCGAACAGCTTGCCAAAGTCAAATCTATTGTTCCAAATTCTGTGTTCAGGGATGGCTATGCCATATTAAATGCAGATGATGATCTGGTTTACGAGATGAGGAAGAATGTTGATTGCAATGTGGCTTTGTTTAGCATGGAAGAGAACAATCCTCGGATAAAAGCACACTGCAAAAAAGGAGGGGTAGCTGCTATTTATGAAAATGGATATGTAACAATTAATAAGGCAGGGTGGAAAATCAGGATTGACAAGGCCACAAATATGCCATTGACATTTAATGGTACCGCACTATTTATGGTGCAGAATATATTGGTCGCAGCGCTAACAGGATTTATCAGGAATGTAAAGATTGAGGAACTTAGAATGTCATTACAAACATTTATACCTTCTCCTGCTCAGACTCCAGGCAGAATGAACCTGTTTGAGTTTGATAGGTTCAAGGTGCTGCTGGATTTTGCACATAATCCTGCTGGGCTCAATGCTATTAATTCGTATCTGGAAAATATTGATGCAACGGTGAAGATTGGTGTAATAGCCGGTACAGGCGACAGGCGCGATGAGGATATTATTGAATTTGGTTCAATTTCCGCAAAACTTTTTGATGAGATTGTAATACGGCAAGACAAATATTTACGTGGACGAACAGCCAAGGAGATAGTGGATCTTTTGATTATTGGGATTGAGCAAGCTGAAAGGAGTGTTCCGATCAAGGTTATATATGATGAGGTAAAGGCGATTAACTGGACTTTCAAAAATGCAATCGACGGTGCATTTATCACTATCCTTTGCGAAACTGTTCCCGAAGCATTGGAATTGGTAACGGAGTTGAAGGAGAAGGAATCTGCTAAAAGAATTCTGAAGACGGAAGTCGCAAAGTTGAATTAACCTTTAGGTTGACTGAGTACATGCCGCAGCCAATCACATTTTTCACAAAAGTATACGAGGTCGCTAGGCTTATTCCTCATGGAAGGGTTACATCCTATGGCGCCATTGCTAACTATTTAGGAACTGCCGGATCATCGAGGATGGTAGGCTGGGCAATGAACAAGGCCCATAGTCACCCCAAGCCAGTGCCTGCTCACAGGGTAGTCAATAGAAATGGAATGTTGACCGGCAAACATCATTTTGGTGGATCCAATTTAATGCAGGAGTTACTCGAGAACGAGGGAGTTGAAGTTGAGGAGGACAAAATTGTGGAATTTGAAAAACTTTTCTGGGATCCAGGAAAGGAGCTTTAGTTCCAACTTAAAATAAGTATCTCGCTTTGAGCATTTGTTGTGAATCTGTAGAGGTGGGTTTGATTTAATAACTTTACTCTGATTTAATAACCTGATCGAATGAAAAAGCGATTATTCCGTCGTTTGATACTGCTGTTGCCATTAGCCATTCTGGGGCTGTTTAGCACCGGTTTTGCTCAGATAAACTCTGTTAACAATGGTTTTTGGTTTTCAACTACCACCTGGGATTGCGCTTGTATTCCCGCAAGTACTGATCAGATTATTGTTAATCACGTAGTTACACTTTCCTTTTTTGATTGGATAATTGACGCCCCTGGTTCCATAATCGTTGCTGCAGGTGCCACTCTGAAGGAAGCTGTAGGCGCCAAAATAATTTATATGACTGGTGGCAACTTTACCAACAACGGAACCACAAATATATCATATCTGATATCTGTAGATGCTTCAACTACCATAACAAATAATGATTCCATGAGGATGGATGTTGCCCTCTACAACGTTGGCACTGTAATAAACAATGGGGTTATGGCGGACGTTGACACCATTGCCAATTATGGAACTTTTATAAATACAGTTGCTGGGCGTGTTAGAGCCACGCTTTTCTATTCAGAAGATTCTTGTGTTAACAACGGAAATATCTTGGCAAGAGATTTTGGTAATGTTGGTGTGTTTGAGAATAACAAGCTAATGAGGAACGTAAATCTGCTTAATACCGGATATTTCGAGAACATGCCTGGTGGAATAAGCAATGCCGTATTCTTTGGTAATCTTGGGTATTTTGAAAACTACAACTCAGCAGAACTAAACATAACTTTTGATTTTTACAATGGCGATACGGTGTTATCTGATGCATTCTTCTGGAATGATGGATTCGTGGGGGTTGGCCGGCATTGGTTCAATTTTTCAGGAGACACCATTGACGGTGATTCAGGGCAGTTTTGTGTGGCGGAGTACACCGTTAACCAAGGTACGATGCTAGGTACGTTTGACCTTTGCGATAATACCCCAATTGGGGTTACACCACCGATAATTGATATAAATGCAGACTCAATTGCTCCTGGAATTACCTATTGCGCAAGCGCGTGTAAAATGGTACTTAGCCTTACAATAGATTCAACAAGCTGCAGTGGCAGTTGCGATGGAAAAATTGTAGCCCGGGTTTTTGGAGGAAGCTTCCCGTACACATTTTTATGGGATAACGGCGGTGCTACAGATTCAATTCTCAATTTATGTGAGGGTGCCTATTTGGTAACCATCTCGGATAGTGCCGGTGATACCTTGCAGGCCGGAGCATATCTATTTACTCCAGCACTGAATCTTACCATGTCGAGTACAAATGCACTTTGTGGAGACACAAATGGAACTGCTACCGTTTTGGCCTATGAAGGGAATAAGCCCTATACATACCAGTGGAATGATAGCGGAAATCAGACAACTGTGACAGCAACAGGATTACTACCAGGCTTGTATAATGTTACTGTGTCCGATGTTCTCGGATGTACGGCCTTTGGCGACATTACTGTTGGACAACCAACAGATTTGACCATTTCAGTAATTATAACCAACACTACGTGCCCTGATAGTGCCAATGGATCAATTGAGGCAATCGTTACTGGTGGCACACCGCCATTTACCTACGGATGGGAGCCTGGGTTCGGCTCCGGAGCAATTTATGATAGCATCATGCCGGGGAGCTACACGATTACAGTTACTGATTCTAATGGGTGTATAGTTTCTGCAACTGCAGAGCTTAATTCTTTAAATGGGGAGGAGTGTTCAACCTGGCACATATTCACAGGCATTTCTGCAAATGGGGATTTGGTGGATGATACTTGGATAATTACTGGAATGGAGCGATTTGACCAAGTCTCTGTTGTTATTTTCAGTAATCGAGGAATAGTGGTATGGGAGTCTGAAAGGTACCAAAATGATTGGGACGGAACAGACAAGGGAGGGCAACCATTGATGGAGGGAATATACTATTACGTCGTAACGCGACCAGATGAAAAGTTCAAGGGATGGATATATTTAACCAGATAGCAATGCTGTATTGACGAATCTGAAATACATATTGATATTGTTGATGTTGCTCATTTATTGCGCCACTAATGCTCAACAAAATGGGTACTACGCCTTGTACATGTACAATGATCAGGTTGTTAATCCTGCAAGCGTGGGAGTTAAAGATGAAATCAAAGTCACCGGTCTCTACAAAAGGCAATGGATGGAGTTTGCTGGTGCGCCACGGGGTCAGTCTTTTAGCATCAACAGCCCTATGGGGTATAAACCAAAGTTAGCCAACATAGGTATTGGCATTCATTTCACAAACGATCGCTTTGGACCTAATAAAAACACTGGCACCATGTTGGATTTATCATACAAACTGAAACTGAGTACTGGGAAATTGTCGGTGGGAGTTAGAGCTGGATTGAAAACATACAGTCTTAACTATGATGAAGTCGAATACCCAAGTGGAAACCAGAATGCAGGAGGGAGCTGGGTTTCAAATGTTTTTACGACAGGACTTGGATTTGGATATTATACCAAGAATCTGGGCGTAGGCTTATTTGTAGATAATTTGGCTGAGCCAAAACTTAATGGAGGAAATTCTGCATCGTCAAGTAACCTCTCTATGTACAGAAATTATATGCTCACCGTTAAATATGGGATAGATTTTAGCAAGAATTTTAGAATGACACCATCCATGTTTTTTAGGTACGTACCTGATGCACCAGTTGACTACCAGGCAAATTTGAATTTCTTGTTTCTTCAAAGGTTTTGGTTCGGTATTGGAGCTTTTGCAAATGCAACTCCTGTGTTGATGACTGGAGTAATGATTACCAAGGACCTCTCTTTTGGATACGCGTTTAGTGGTGGAAACAGCAAGACCAGCACAGCGGTAGGTGCATCCCACGAGTTTATGCTCAGCTATGCAATTAGGAAAAAGAAATTGCCTGTAGTCTTGAACTTAATCACAGAAGATAGTGTGCAAATTATGACATCGACTATCGGGAAAGATGGTGTATTTTATTTTGAGTCGCTACCTGAGGCATCAAGTTTTCTGTTCAAACTAGAGTCCGAAGATCCCACTTTGATTACTCAAATGGAAAAAGTAAGGGTAAAATATAAAAATAAGAAAGGTGAAGTGGTCATTATTGAAATAGTGGAGGAAAAAGACAAGTATTTCAGGTTTACCCACCTTGAGTTAAAAGAAGATGCGCTCTACGCCTTGAACAGTAAAATGGATACTGTTGGAATCGCGGTGAAAAATGAAGATGGCTATTTTGTTTTTACATACTTGCCTTCAGATCCAAACTTAATTTTTATTGGAACAATCAATACAGGAAGAGATGAGGAGATGATCATTTATGTAGACGGTGTTAGACATGTAATAGAAAAAGGAGCTGAGAAACATTTTGTCTATTCATCATTGCCTATTGGAGAAACCAAACTATACCTGATAAGCAAAAATGGAGATACATTGAGTGTTGGATTAATGAATGATGACGGATTTTTTGTTTTTGAAAGCCTGCCTGTAGGACAGAACCATCTCTTTCTCCTGGAAACAAAGGACGCGGAATTAATTGACGACATACAAGTTCTGTATAAAAATAAGAAAGGTAAGAACACCATCATCACCGTGTCAAAAGGAGTTGACCAGCTCTTTCATTACGAATACTTGGAATTGAATTCAGAGAAGCTGTACCTGATTGGTGCTAGCGGTGATACGTTAATGACCAGCCTAAAAAATAGTGATGGTTTTTACATATTTGAAAAGCTGCCTCTTGACCGGAATTATATTTTCAGGCTGGAAGAAAAAGACGTGGAACTGATAGATGATTTGATAATCCTCGTTCGATCAAGTAAAGGTGAGGAGCGAATCATAAAGGCGGTTAGGACAAAAGAGAATACTTTCAGCTTCAACTATCTTGACCCTTTGGCCAGGGAGAATCCAGAGCTGATTGACAATCCAGATGTGCCCGTTGTGCTAACAGAAATAGAAAAGGAAATAGTAACAACGGCCTATGAAAGTTTAAAATTCAATACTGGAGAATCTATAATCCAGTTAGAGTCATATCCATACTTGGAAAAACTCAGCAAGTTGTTACTGCAAAATGACGATTGGAAAATAAGACTTACCGGGTATACAGACGATATCGGTGCGGTAAACTTTAATTTATTACTCTCAAAGCGTAGAGCTGAAACAGTCAAGAAGGCCTTGGTTAAACGAGGCATACCTTTAAAAATGATCGTTGTCAGTTATTTCGGAGAGGAGAGCCCAATAGCCGATAATAAAACGGAAGACGGTAGAACTAGGAACAGAAGAGTTGAGATGATAATTTTGAACGGCGTGAAGACCGATGACTGACGCCTTCTTAAGGATGCATAAATAATATTACTGTTAATCATGGTTCAGGAGTACAAGTTTGAGAGATTGGAGGTTTGGCAACTCGCGATTGAGCTGTTTGATCTTGCTTATGAGCTGGATCACCAATTACCAAAGAGCGAACAATTCAATTTATCCAGTCAATTAAGAAGATCTGCAACGTCTATTTCCTTGAATATTGCGGAGGGGTCAACAACAGCATCAAATGCAGAATTCAGGCGATACCTTAAAATTGCTCTTCATTCGTACATTGAAACACATGCTTGTTATTTGCTAATTGTGAGAAGAAGCTATGTGGATCGGAATAACCCTAAATGTGTTAAATTTGAAGAAATTGGAGCCAAGCTCTTTACGAAACTTCAGGCTTTTATCAGGTCATTAGAAAGATAGTGAAGAGAAATATACTATTGTGCATAACAACATCCGTCATCTGTCATCTGGCGGTTTTGTGCGAACTCCATATTATAAAATTACAATGGCCATAACCAAAGAACAAGTATTAGAAGCACTGAGCAATGTAGAAGATCCTGATTTACACAAGGATCTCGTTACATTGGGTATGATTGAAGATGTCGAGATTAACGGGAAAGAAGTCAGTTTTACTGTGGTATTGACTACTCCGGCTTGCCCAATGAAGGAAATGATACAAAGGGCTTGTGAGAACGCAATTATTCATTACGTTGACAAAGAGGCGGAACATGGTGTTTGGAAGCGTATCAACAATAACGCCTTCCATTTCAATAGCATCGGACTTCGCCATTCAGTAAAAACCTCGTAAATTGGCTTGCTGTGATTTTAAATTGCGCAATTCTGCCTGATTTRCCGCCATTTGGCAAAATCAGTTCACTTCCATGGTGTGCCATTGCCCGTCCCGAAGYGCTTCGATCGGGCGGAATCGKGTTTTATAGTTCATTTTCCGACATTCTTCGATCCARTACCCCAGATACAGGTGCGGAAGCCCCAGCCGTTTTGCTTCCTCTATCTGCCAAAGCACCGCAAAGGTGCCSAGGCTYCGGCTYTCGTAGGCAGGATCAAAKACKGTATAGATGGCRGACAGGCCTTCGTCCAGCATRTCCACSGCRGCCAGKCCCACCAGGTTGTCTCCRTCCATGATTTCGACAAACCAGGAATCGGTGGCGCCYTCCACCAGGAACGACATGAACTGTTCACGGGARGGTGGGTACATGTCGCCGTCAGARTGSCGTTGTTCAATGTAATGRGCGTAGAGGYTGTAATACCGTTCCGARAAGGTTGCCTTSACCATGCGGCAACTAAGATCGGYRTTCTTTTTCATGACYCTGCGYTGGCTGCGGTCWGGCTGGAACTCTTCCACCTTGAGCCTGACAGGAACACAGGCATTGCAGCTTTCGCAGTGRGGGCGATAGTAATGCGAGCCACTTCGACGGAARCCCAGGGCGGTCAGTTGGCTGTAYAGCCGCTTGTCCACATGGGCCCTCGGGTCGACGAACATGGTGGTTGCTTCGCGATCYGGCAGGTAACTGCAGTCGTGGGCCGGCGTGGCAAAAAACACCAGGGTCCTGAGATTGCTCATTCACACCTCCGGGCCGGGCCACTGCCACCGGAAGCCCCAGTCGCTGTGGTCCGGACTACTGTCGACGCATGTCCTGAGTATAGATAAAAATTCGCTGCGTGGGATACTTCGCGCACCCATTCGCAACAGATGGCCGCTTTCCACCTGGCAATCCATAATCTGATAGCCCCAATCCCGGAGTTGATTGGCCAGATGGACCATCAATACTTTCGAGGCGTTGGTTTCCAGTGAAAACATGGACTCACCAAAAAAGCAGCGGCCAATGGCCAGGCCGTACATTCCCCCGGCCAGTTCTCCCTTTGGATTCCATACTTCTATGGAGTGGGCTACCCCCTGTTTGTGAAGCTGGCCATAACTGTCAATCATATCCTGGGTGATCCAGGTGCCTTCGGCACGGGTGTTGGCGCAGAGGCGGATGATGCGGGGGAAAGCCTGGTCGGCGGTGATGGTGAAATAGCCGCGGTTGAGGGTGCGCCGGAGGCTTCTGGAGATGTGGATCTCTTCCGGGAAAAGGACGCATCTGGGGCTGGGGGACCACCAGAGTATGGGCTGGTCGTCGCTGAACCAGGGGAAGATGCCGTTGCGGTAGGCGAGTTTGAGCCGCTCGGTGGATAGGTCACCGCCCAGTGCCAGCAATCCGTCGGGGTCGTCCAGGGCCTGTTCGGCGGGGGGGAACCAGAGTTGGTCGGGGTCTAGCCAGGGTAGTGACGTCATCTCGGTCCGGAGTTAGTACTCGAGTGTTGGTGGAGTCGGCGAGTGGTCACGGATGTTTGAAACACGCTCGAGCACGTCCGTGTGGCGCTTGGGCTCCGCCATCCATGGCTCCGCACAGTTTCAGACATCCGTAACCACTCGCCTTTCAGGCCTCGGAGGTGCCTGCCCTGAACCACTTCCGAATAAGTTTCTCGGTTAAACTCAGTCTTGGTCCAGAAACTTTTCGGCGTCAAGTGCTGCCATGCAGCCGAAGCCTGCAGATGTCACGGCCTGGCGGTAGACGTGGTCGGCTACGTCGCCGGCGGCGAAGACGCCGGGGATGCTGCTCTGAGTGGCCATGCCTTCCAGGCCGGAGCGGATTTTGATGTAGCCGTTTTCCATATCCAGTTGGCCCTGGAACAGGTCGGTGTTGGGTTTGTGGCCGATGGCGATGAAGACGCCGGCCAGGTCCATTTCCTGGGTGGATTCGCCCTTGGTGCTTTTGATGCGCATGCCGGTGACGCCGGTGCCGTCGCCGAGGACTTCGTCCAGGGTGTGGTCCCAGATGATGTTGACGTTGCCGTTTTCGGCTTTTTCGAACAGTTTGTCCTGCAGGATTTTTTCAGCGCGCAGGCTGTCGCGGCGGTGTACCAGGGTGACTTCGTCGGCGATGTTCGAGAGGTACAGCGCTTCTTCAACGGCGGTGTTGCCGCCGCCGATAACGGCAACTTTCTGTTTCTTGTAGAAGAAACCGTCGCAGGTGGCGCAGGCGGAGACGCCCTGGCCCTTGAATTTTTCTTCCGAGTCGAGGCCCAGGTACATGGCAGAGGCGCCGGTGGCGATGATCAATGCGTCGCAGGTGTATTCGCCGCTGTCGCCCTTGAGGCGGAAGGGGCGATTGCGCAGATCGGCTTCGTTGATGGTGTCGTAGACCACCTGGGTTTCGAAGCGCTCTGCGTGTTTGAGCATACGCTGCATGAGTTCGGGGCCCTGTACGCCATCGTTGTCACCCGGCCAGTTGTCCACGTCGGTGGTGGTGGTCAGCTGCCCGCCCACTTCAATACCGGTGATCAGCGTGGGTTTGAGGTTGGCGCGGGCGGCATAGACGGCAGCGGTGTAGCCGGCGGGGCCGGAGCCTAGGATGATCAGTCTGGAGTGTTTGGTTTCGCTCATTGTGGGTCTCTCGCTAACGAATCTGGACGTGTTGCGCTGGCCGCGTTCTCACGTAATCGGTACGTTGGTCCGGGGGTGGCCCGGAAGAAAGGGCAAAAGGCTAACATGAACAGGATTGGTTTCCAGTTGTTTTGCCCAATTCATTTCATTAAGTGTTGCTATCTATTCAATGACAGAGACAGAGGTCAGAAGTTGCCTCACCCGCTCTGCACTTTTTCCGGACTCCCCCTGTTCCAGGCGATGTTCTGCGACGGAAGGGAATACCGCCTGGATGTCGTCCGGCAAGACATGGTGGCGACCGTCCATCAGGGCCCACGCGCGCGCAGCGCGGACCAGGCCGAGGCCTGCCCGGGGCGAAAGGCCGTAAAGCAGGCCGGGCATGCGCCGGCTCTGTTCCAGCAGGCGTTGCACGTAGTCCAGCAGCGCCGGGCTGGTGGACACCCGGTTGACGGCGTCCTGGAGGGTTTGCAGGTTTTCCGAGGAAAGCAGTGAATGCAGTCTGTCGGTCATGGCCCGGCGGTCTTCACCCTCCAGCAGTTCCCGTTCGGCGCGCGGGTCGGGGTAGCCCAGGCGTATGCGCATCAGGAAACGGTCAAGCTGGGACTCCGGTAACGGGTATGTGCCCCCTTGTTCGATGGGATTCTGTGTCGCGATGACAAAGAACGGATGGGGCAGGGGGCGGGTTTCGCCTTCGATCGAAACCTGCCGTTCCTCCATGGCTTCCAGCAATGCACTCTGGGTTCTGGGGGACGCACGGTTGATTTCATCAGCCAGAACAACCTGTGCGAAGACCGGCCCGGGATGGAACACCAGGCTGCCCGCCTGCTTGTCGTACATGGAGAAGCCAAGCACGTCAGCCGGTAACAGATCATTGGTAAACTGGATGCGCTGGTAGGTCAGGCCCATGACTTTGGCCAGCGCATGGGACAGGGTGGTTTTGCCCATTCCCGGAATGTCTTCAATCAGCAGGTGGCCCCTGGCCAGCAAGCCGCAGAGCGAAAGCCTTACCTGGTGATCCTTGCCCAGCAGTATGCTGTTTAACTCGCGGATAACCGTATCCGTCAGTTTTTTCATGAAGTGCTCAGTCCCTTACCCGCTTGAGAATGTCGCCGTAGGCATCGATACGCCGATCCCTGAAATACGGCCAGATGCGCCGAATCGATTCACTGCGAGAGCGGTTGATGGTGGCGGAAAGCAGGGTTTCCGACTGGTCGTCGGCACGGGCCAGGAATTCTCCCTGGGGGCCGCAGATGAAACTGTTGCCCCAGAAACGAATGCCGTCTGAGTTGCCGGATGGATCGGGTTCCGTGCCGATGCGGTTTGGTGCGATGACCGGAAGGTTATTCGCAACCGCGTGGCCGCGCTGAACCGTTACCCAGGCATCCAACTGGCGCGCTTGCTCCTCCGGGTCGTCGGTGACGTCCCAGCCAATGGCGGTGGGGTAGATCAATACCTCTGCGCCGGCCAGGGCCATCAGGCGGGCGGCCTCCGGATACCATTGGTCCCAACACACCAGCACACCCAGCCGACCCACGGAGGTGTCGATGGGAGTGAAGCCGTTGCGACCGTCGTTGAAACTGGCGTCGCCCGGAGTGAAATAGAATTTTTCGTAGAAGCCGGGGTCGTCGGGAATATGCATCTTGCGGTAGAGGCCGGCGATGTTTCCATCCCGCTCAAAAACGACGGCCGTGTTGTGGTAAACGCCGTTCATTCTCCGTTCAAAGATAGACCCGACGAGAACAATGCCGAGTTCCGCCGCCAGAGCGGATAGCCGACGGCTCGTCGGACCGGGAATCGGCTCGGCGAGTTCGAATACCGAGGTATCTTCGGTCTGGCAAAAGTAGAGTGTGGCGTGCAATTCCTGCAGGACAACGAGTTGGGCGCCGTCCGCTGCCGCCTGGCGAACCAGGCGTTCGCTGGTTGCAAGGCTGGTATCCTTGTCGGCGCTGCACTGCTGTTGAATGGCGGCAATCGCCAGGTCGGCGGATTGAGGATTCTGAGTCATGCGCCTACAACCCCTGCCGGTATCTGCATGGTGACACAATGCAGGCTGCCCCCCTGTGTGATGAGTGGCCGGCAGTTCACAGGAATCACCTCCCGCTCAGTGAAAACCTTCGACAGGGTGGCCACCGCCTCTTCATCCTGAGGCACCCCGTAAACCGGTACCAGCACGGCGCCGTTGATGATCAGGAAATTGGCATAGGTTGCGGGAAGGCGCTCGCCGTCTTCGTCGTGGATGGCATCCGGCCAGGGCAGCGGGGTCAGGTGGTAGGGTTGGCCGTCAGCCTGATGGAATTGCTGCAGCTCTTCCTCCATGGCCGCCAGGGCGCTGTAGTGCTCATCGCTGACGTCCGGGCAGGCCACGTAACAGATATGGTCGGGGGCGCAGAAGCGCGCCAGGGTGTCGATATGGCTGTCGGTGTCGTCACCAGCAAGGTAGCCGTGGTTCAACCAGAGGATGCGTTCGGCGCCCAGTGTTTCCGACAGCAGTTGTTCAATGCCGGCTCGATCCAGGGATGGATTGCGGGAAGGTGTCAACAGGCATTCGCTGGTTGTCAGAAGAGTGCCGTTACCATCGGATTCGATAGAGCCTCCCTCGAGAACGAAGTCGACTGGTACCAGCGGTGTTGCACCAAAGCTGCCAAAATTCGACAGGTGGCTGTTCAGGGCATTGTCTTTTTCCCAGGGGAATTTTCCGCCCCAGGCATTGAACCTGAAATCCAGTAATTCGTGGCCCTCGCCACGGTTAATGGCGAGGGGGCCGTGGTCGCGTGCCCAGGTATCGTTGGCCGGGGCAGGAACGGCCACAACGCGGCCGGGCAAACCGTTCTCTTGAGCGAACTGATTAAGTTCCCTTTCCAGCTCCTGCAAACGGAAAACATGCTCACAGCTGAGTAA
>NVRZ01000004.1 GCA_002401055.1 Bacteroidota bacterium | reverse complement strand
GAATTATTGCAAATAGTTCCTACACGATTAAGACAGCCAATAAATATTTGATTAGTGATGACTCTATAACTTATTGGATAAACGTTATTCCGGATATGTTCCCATCTATCGAAGTTAAAGAGCATCGAGATTCGAATTCGGTTAAACGTGTATATTTTAATGGCTTGTTGAAAGATGATTATGGTTTGAAGAAGCTCACTCTGAACTATCAGGTCATGTCGGCGAAAGACAGTAGAGCAGGGAGTGAGGTTTCGGTTTCTATACCGTTTACTGAAGAGATGACGCAAAGTCAGTTTTTTCATTTTTGGGACCTTTCTAAATTAAACATTACTTCGGGTGATCAGATTGAGTATTATTTTGAGGTTTGGGACAATGATGCGATCAATGGAAGTAAGTCTAGTAGGACCGACAAAAAAGTGTTCAAAGCTCCCTCGCTCTTGGAGCTAGAGTTAAGCACAGAGCAGAAGAATGAAAAAATTCGAAAGGACATAGAGAATAGCATGATGCTGGCAAAAAAAGTACAACGGGAGCTGAAAGAAATACAAAAGGAAAATATTGACAAGAAGTCGCTATCATGGGAGCAGAAGAAGAAAATAGAGGAGGTGCTTGACTCGCAAAAAGAGCTGCAAAAGAATATTGATCAGATAAAACACGAGATGACTCAGAATTTTTCCGAGCAGTCAGAGTATAAGCAAGTGGATGAGCGCCTGTTGGAAAAACAACGCCAGCTTCAGGACCTTTTTGAGAAAGTTATGAGTGACGAGATGAAGGAGCTCTTTAAGAAAATGGAGGAATTGATGAACGAAGCAGACAAAAGTAAACTCCAGGAAATGTTGGAGAAGATGAACTTGAGCAACAAAGATATCGAGAAGGAACTGGATAGAAGCCTTGAAATATTTAAGCAGCTAGAATTGGAACAGAAATTGGAGGATGCCATCAATAAATTGGATGAGTTACAGCAGGAACAGGAGAATCTGGCGGAAAAGAGTGAGGACAAAGGCGAGAAAAGCGAAGACTTAAAAGATGAGCAGGATGACTTAAACAAAAAATTTGAGGACCTGGAGAAGGACCTCGATGAATTGATTAAGATGAATAAGGAGTTGGAATTTCCGAACGATTTAGAGGATACTAAGGATGACCAGAAAAAGATTAGTGAGAGCATGAAGGAAAGTTCTGATAACCTGGGTAAAGGCAAAAAATCTAAGGCTTCAGATTCTCAGGAAAGCGCATCTGATGAGATGAAAAAGTTATCTGAAAAATTGCAGCAAATGCAATCGGATATGGAGCAAGAGGGTAGAGAAGAGGACCTCAATGCATTGAGAGAGTTGCTCGAAAACTTAATTCAGTTATCATTTGAGCAGGAGCGCGTCATGGATAAATACAAAAAAACAAATACCAAAAGCCCGGAATATGTTAAGCTCACCCAGGATCAGAAAAAAATAAGAGACGATGCTAAAATGATTGAAGACTCGCTGTTTGCCCTTAGTAAGAGGGTGGTGGAGATAGAGCCATTCGTCAACCGTGAGATTAGCGCTATTAATGATAATATGAAAAAGACAATTCAGCTAATGGCGGATCGAAAAACGCCTCAAGCAGGAGCCAAGCAACAATATATAATGACTGCGGTAAACAATCTGGCTTTGTTGTTAAGTGAAATAATTGAGCAGATGCAAGAGCAGATGGCCAATCAAATGAAGGGGGATCAAGAATGCGAAAAGCCAGGCTGTAAAAAATCTAGTTGCAGTAAACCAGGCCATGGAAAACCTTCCGCTTCGTCAATGAAAAGCTTACAGCAGCAGCTTAATAAGCGGATCAAAGCAATGAAAGATGGAAAGGGTAAAGGGGGCAAAAATGGCGGCAAAGGAATGAGCGAGGAGCTTGCAAAGTTGGCTGCGGAACAGGAGGCTTTGAGAAACGAGCTACAGAAAATGAACCAGCAGTTAAACAAGGCTGGGGAGGGGAGCATGGGTAACCTGGAGAAGCTTGCCAAGATGATGGAGGAAACAGAAACAGATCTGGTAAACAGGCGAATTACAAGAGAGACTCTGAAGCGTCAGGAGGAGATACTGACACGGTTATTGGAAGCAGAGAATGCGGAAAGAGAGAGGGAAATGGACAAGCGGAGAAGGGCCACCGAAGCTAAAAATGAAGATTTTGGTAACCCTACAGAGTTTTTAGAGTATAATATGCTGAAAAAAAGGGAAATGGAACTTTTGAAAACCATGCCAGCATCACTAAAGCCCTTTTACAAGAATAAGGTAAACGAGTATTTTAACAATTTTAACAAGTAGTTTATGTTGGTTAAAGACAAAGCGAAAGAAAGTAGAACATCAATGAAAAGAACAATTAATTTTTCTTCAATTCCGGAGAATCTCACTTTGGTGGAGAAGCTTGTTGATGATATATGCACGGATCATGATATCAACGGCGATTATTATGGAAACATAATGATTTCAATAACTGAGGCAGTAAATAACGCGATTCAGCACGGGAATAAATACGATCCCAGCAAGAACGTAGAGGTAGGCTTTGACACGGATAATGATGCGGAGATACTCTCCTTTACTGTTGAAGATGAAGGGGAAGGGTTTGACTTTAATTCTTTGGCAGATCCAACAGAACCGGAGAATATTGAAAAGCTAAATGGAAGAGGAATTTTTCTAATGCAAAATTTAGCTGATGAAGTTGATTTCTCAAAGGAGGGTAGAGTGGTAGAGCTTAACTTCAAAATGGTGCCTAATTAGAATTGGGTATTTCTGCAACCAATGATTCGGGCTCAGTATTGTGAGCAAATTTCCAATCGATTTTTATTTTGATGGGGTAATTGACACCCTAATGCACAAGACAATTCTTGCGGATTGGCTGCATACTGTTGTCGAGGCTGAGGAAGGGGCCGTCAGCGGTTTGTCGTATGTGTTTTGTACGGACTCCGCGCTGCTAGAAATCAACATTAAATACCTGAAAACCAACAACTTAACCGATGTAATCGCGTTTGACTTATCAAATGGCGAAGGAACGGAAGGGGAGGTATATATTAGCATGGAAAGAATTACAGAGAATGCAATAAAATTTAATAATACAGTTGAACAGGAGTTACATAGAGTGATGATTCATGGGTTACTGCATCTGCTCGGTTACACCGACAAGAGTAAGAGCATGAAGGACTCGATGACCACACAAGAGGATTTATATCTATCTTTGCTCTCCAAAAAATTTTAAATGTTCCACGTGAAACGAGCCATTTAAATTGGTTAAGCATTTGGGCATAGTTATTGGCAAGTAACACCGGACCTATTTAATAGAAGTAAGAGATAGGAAGGTGAAATATTGATCTTGATATGCTAAATCGTTATGATGTAATCGTTGTTGGTGGTGGCCATGCAGGTTGTGAGGCTGCAGCATCGGCCGCTAATTTAGGATCATCGGTTTTGATGATCACGATGGATCTGTCGAGAATAGCGCAGATGTCATGTAACCCTGCAATGGGCGGTATTGCAAAAGGTCAGATAATTCGAGAAATTGACGCCTTGGGTGGATACAGCGGGATTGTTACAGACAATACGATGATCCAATTTAGGATGTTGAACTTGTCCAAGGGCCCTGCAATGTGGAGTCCTAGAGCACAAAATGATCGTGCTGAATTTGCTGACGAGTGGAGAAAGACGCTGGAAAGGATAGCAAATATAGATTTCTGGCAGGATACGGTTACCAAGCTATTAATTGTAGATAATATAGTGGTTGGTGTGCATACCTCTATGGGAAAGGAGATTTCAGCCAAGTCTGTCGTGCTTACGGCGGGGACCTTCCTAAACGGATTGATCCACATAGGTAAAAAGAATTTTGGAGGGGGAAGAGTAGGGGAGAAGGCTTCCGAAGGAATTACAGAGCAATTGAGTAGTCATGGCTTTGAAACTGGAAGAATGAAGACAGGAACGCCCCCAAGGATCGATGGAAGATCATTGAATTATAATCTAATGGAAGAGCAATACGGCGATAGCGAGCCGTCAAAATTTTCGTTTACGAATACAAAAATCTTAAGCAAGCAACGGAGTTGCCACATAACATACACCAATGAGAGTACCCACGAGATACTCAAAACTGGTTTCGCCGATTCGCCGATGTATGCTGGAAGAATAGAGGGAACTGGCCCAAGGTATTGTCCTTCTATAGAGGATAAAATAGAAAGGTTCTCAGAGAGGGATCGGCATCAGCTGTTTGTTGAGCCGGAAGGATGGAATACGGTGGAGATTTATCTAAATGGTTTTTCTACCTCTTTGTCGGAGGAAATTCAGAGCAAAGCGCTTAAAACCATAAAAGGCTTTGAGAATGCCAAGATGTTTAGGCCAGGTTATGCGATAGAATATGACTATTTCCCTCCATCACAGTTACGAATGACGCTTGAAACACAATTTATAGGGCATCTTTACTTTGCAGGGCAAATTAATGGCACCACAGGATATGAGGAGGCTGCGTGTCAGGGGTTAATGGCCGGAATAAATGCGCATTTGAAGGTAAATGGTAAGGAGCCATTTATTTTGGGTCGCTCAGAGGCTTATATAGGCGTGTTAATAGATGATCTGATAACAAAGGGCACAGAGGAGCCTTATCGCATGTTTACGTCAAGAGCGGAGTATAGGCTGCTTCTAAGACAAGACAATGCAGATCTTAGATTGACTCCCAAAGCTCACGAGCTGGGGCTTGCGGGTGAGGATAGAATGAGGGCGGTGGAGGACAAACGCAATTCTGCGGATAGTCTGCTAACCTATATTGAAAATACATCTACGACACCTGAAGAGATCAATGATTTATTAAATCGTGTGGGCACCGCAGAGATAAAGCAAAAAACAAGGCTAAACAAAATTCTATCAAGGCCGCAGATAAATATTTATGAGTTGCAGGACCAATTACCTGAGCTGGCTAATTTTATTGACGGACTGTCGGCAAAGAAAGAGGGGGCAGAGCAGGCGGAGATACAACTGAAATACGCGGGCTATCTGGAAAGAGAGAGAGAGCAGGTCGAAAAGATGTCGCGTCTGGAGAATATAAAATTACATGCTGATTTTGAATACTCGGGCTTAAACTCCCTTTCATCTGAGGCCAGGGAAAAGTTGAGCAAGATTAAACCCGCTACGATTGGGCAGGCTTCTAGGATAAGCGGGGTGTCACCTTCTGATATTTCGGTGTTGATGGTGTATTTAGGACGTTAATTATACTCACCTTGGATTTTAAGCTTACATGATTGTGAACGATCCGCACCATAAGTACACGCGTAAGGCTTCTGTAATCCTAATGATCCGGGAACCATGAATTTTGGACATCTAACAAGCGATAATAAGTGCAAGCTGTTATTTGCGGTCTTTTTGTCCCTTTTCATCATTTTTTTTCACACGCATGGCTATATGGGCCTTCATGGCTATGATGATATTGCCTATTCCAGGTTGGCTGCCACAATGTCGAATGGAGATTTTGAAATTTCTGATGATCCGGATACATATCGCTGGGGAGTGGTGGTTCCCACCGCCATTTCATACAGTTTATTTGGAATTGACGATCAATCAGCGTCTATTCCTCCGATTTTAGTAAGTATTGCAACGTTGTGGTTGCTGTTAATGCTCTGTTTTAAACAGCCTCCCGCCGTTGCTATTATTGCCATGTCCGTGTATTGTCTTAGCCCTTCTACGATCTTCTATTCTGATAAAACCATGCCGGATGTGTATGTTACATTCTCTGTGTTTGGTGCAGTTGCAGTGTTGTACTATTACAAATTTATTTCTGTTCTGAAACCAGCTCTAGTAAGCGGTGCACTATTTTCCGCAATGCTGTTCATTGGGTTTGTTACAAAAGTGACTGTTTTACTCTTACTACCTGCGTTTACGGTACTTTTTCTGGTTGATATGTTACAACGAAGAGACGTAAAGTTCTGGTTTTCTAGTGTGGTAATGTCTCTTCTAATGGTGATTGCTTATTTCTTCTATGTTAAATATGAAACAGGCGCATATTTTACTCGTTTTGATGCGATAAGAATGAGCAGTTTCTTCACGGTTCACGGGTTTGAGCACAAAACGAACTTGGATATGGTAGTCCGGCTCACCTATGGCTTGTTTGACTTGTTTATTCAGAGAAGTATGTTGATTGGACTACTTTTTTCTATCCCCGTTATCTTCTCACTGCGAAAAGCTAATTTGATCAAGTTGCAGGAGGACACTTTTATAGCTATTGTCTTGGTGCTGGTCTTTCTATCTGCCTTTTTTATGAGCACTTCCCCTGATCAATATATTCCTATGCCGATGAATGCGCGATACTTTTCGTTTTTGATTCCAATCGCGGCAATCGTAGGTGCGCCGATTATTTTTGAGTTTTTGATGTATAAAAAGCGGCTGGCGTGGGTTTTAAGTGGAGCACTGATTTTGGCTTTAGTGTCAGTTCTTAACGACTATAAAAGCTGGCAATTTGTGTACATTCCATTATTAACGTTGGTTAGTTTAAGAGCGCTATTCACGGTTAATAATAAATCGATTAGGGGATATGTTTTTCTGGGAATGTTCGTATCAATTCTCTTCATCCAGCCGCTGGAAATAATGAGCTATGGACGCAGTTCGGGATACGAGAAACAAAAGAAACTGATAAAGGAGTACTTTAACAAGGATACGGGCAGCAATGTCGTGATCACAAATACGGTACAAAGTAACTTGGGCGAGTATTACATGGGATTTGATCCATTCTCTAGTACGAAATTTATTAGTTACGGTGAAGCGGACACATTCAACTTTAAAGAGAGTCAGCACATATATTTGTTGCTTAATGGTTTTTCGCGGGAGTTGAGTGGCCTTTCCGTAGTGGGTCTTCCTCCTTATTGCCGAATGCCTGCCGAGATGTTTCGGCAACTGTTCAGTGAGGGAAGGATAGAGCTGTATGCAATTGACCGACCTCAATTACTAAAACAAATTAATGAATACCCAGTTCGCATTGAGTTTAACGATTTTGAACAGGAGAATGCCGGCTGGAGTGTTGCGCAGGATGATATACAATTGGGATTGGGTTACTCGGGAAGCAGAGCGAACAGGGTAAAAGCAGGGGGTTATTCTGCCACCTTTTCCAATCAACTTATGAATATTGGTTTAAAAGAAGGTGACAAGAGCTTTGTTAAGTCCAGTGTGATGATATATTCTCAGGACTTTCATGGACTTCTCCTGGTAATAGAAATCAGAGAGGAGGGCCTGCCCACTTTTTGGCAAGCAGAGAAAAAGGAGAAGTTTGATCAATTTAAGGATGGTTGGCTCAAGATTAAAATAAAATCGGAGATACCGGACCATTTTGGCTTGAATGCAAAACTCGGGGTTTATGTGTGGAATACGGGAGACAATGAGGGATTTATTGATGACTTTAGGATTGAGATAGCGAAGCTTGGAATTAGCAAAACCAGTCTTTAAATTGGTACGTTTCACGTGGAACAATGATCGCAACACTCTAATAACCAGATCATTAAATGGAAGGTGCTGTTTTGGTAGTAGTCGCTTCATGATCCCTCTTAATCGTGAAAGGAACTAGCAACTACTCGCTTTGCTCGCAATTAGCTTTTGCTTTTTGTCTCCTACATGCTTACGCATGATTCGTCACAAGTAAAATGCTGTCCACTGTCGCGGATTGAGCTTGGTCATCAAGTACACCCGGAGGGATTAGCTCACTTCGCTCGCTGAGACTAGGATGACAAAACAAAAGTCTTTTAGCTACGCTCAACACATTGTTGCTTTTCACTTCGGCCATGAGCGAACTCTTGCCTTGTTCAAAGCAAATATGTCAGATAAAGACTTTTGAGTTTTGTACACCCGGAGGGATTCGAACCCCCAACCCTCTGATCCGAAGTCAGATATTCTATCCAGTTGAACTACGGGTGCTTCTTGTTTCGAGACGCGGAAATCTATGCGAAAATAGCGCGAAATGCTCGCCTCGTTTCAGGCGTCAAATATAAGTTTAATTTGATGTTCATCTGATATTATCAGTATAATTGCATCGCAATAGACGACATTATTTTGAAATTTGATAAGTATATTAATGAGCTAATATTGGGCTTAATCGTTGTGGTTGCGGCGTACTTGCGCTTCTATAATTATGCGGAACTTTCAATTAGCGGTGATGAGGTTAGTGTCCTACATAGATTGCAATTTAACACGCTGAAAGAGGTTGTTGACCTCGGCGTGCGCCCTGATGGCCACCCTGCAGGTGTTCAGGTTCTTATGTACTTCTGGACCAAAGTCTTTGGCATAACAGAGGCGAGCATCCGATTTCCCTTCGTTATCTCCGGGATTTTTGTGGTGGTGTTTTCGTACTTAATACCCGCTTATAGTTTCAATAAAACCGTCGGTCTATATTGTGCTGCGACTATGTGTTTTCTTCAATTTCCTCTAATTTATAGTCAAATAGCAAGGCCGTATTCGCCAGGGCTGTTGTTCACTTTAATGTCAGCATGGTTTTGGCATTTGTTGCTTTTTCGGCCCAACACAAGGTTAGTCTGGAAAGTCGTAGGATATACGCTTACCACGACACTGGCAATCTACATGCACTATTTCAGTTTTTTTCAAGTGATAGTTATTGGTCTGACAGGATTTATCTTTTTGAACAAACGGAATTACAAGGGGTATGTCATCTCTGCATTCTTTATCTTCATTCTTTTTCTGCCGCATTTTGATATTTCTCTGGGCCATCTTAGGCTTGGTGGACTTAGGGAAGCTGGTTGGCTAGGATCTCCAAGCCAAGAGGATAACTGGTTTCTCAGGTACATATTCTTTCTCTTTAATAACTCTTATTCAGTGCTTGCTGTACTTTTTTCAATCTTGTTTATTAGCCTGTATCACATTCGAAAAAAGATAGCACTGACCAAGCATCATGCAATCTATTTAGTTTGGTTTATTCTCCCATTTGTTGTTGGATACACGTATTCAGTTTTTGTAAATCCGGTTCTACAGAGGTCCGTATTAATCTTTTCCTTTCCGTTCCTGATTTTTTTGGTCTTTTCCTTTGTCAAGGATACCTCTCGTTCATCGCCAAAGCTAATAATGACTATTGGCTTGCTCGTATTTGGAGTAGTGAACACAGTTTATAGCCAATCTTTTTATCAGACTAACTTTTTTGGTGTGCTAAAGGAAATTGTTCAAAAATCGATAGATAGCGTGGAAAGGTATGGCGGGCAAAACATAACCATGACTGTTAATGTGGGCCATCCACATTTTATCAATTATTACTTGGATCGCTATGACAAACAAATTGATTTTATTCCATTTAGGACAGATTCTTACCATCTTAAATACGTTAATTATGGGAGGCAGGATTTAATGAAAATGATCGACATCGTTGATGCGGCGAAGACGGAATACTTTTCATATTGTTGGTCCAGTGGTTACAGTCCCAGCGAAATACCGGAAATCATTCAGGATAAATATCCTTGCATACTGCAGCGAACTTATTATTTCAATTCGGAGTATTATTTATTTGGCAGAGAAACCACAAACGTATGTGTTAACAATGATCAGGTTTTTCTATTGCTAAATGATTTTGATAAGGAGGAAACGGAATGGACAAAGAGTGGTGTTGGGAGGATGGATAGCTCCGGCTTGAATGGTTCGTTTGGGTATCAATTCACATCTGAAATTGAATTTGGTCCTACGCTGGAGATGAAAGTTAAAGATTTGTTCAATGCGACGGATAATCTTATTCATACGAGTCTTTGGGTAAACCTCGAAAACAAACAGACGGATGCCATTATGGTAATTACTTTAGAGTCGCCAAGTAAGGTATATGAATGGAGGGGCATGAATCTGTCGTATTTCATTAAAAATGAAGGAGAATGGGCAAAGTGTTATCATTCTTGGCGGTTCAAGCACATAAGGTCAAAAGAAGATTTAATTAAGGTTTACGTGTGGAATGTTGGCCGCGAGTCATTTGTAATTGACAACTTTCAGGTCAAAGTCAATGAAGGGAACCCGATAATATTTGGCAAGGAGGACCATTCCTTATAATAATTCACATCTATATCAGTTATAGTTACAGTTTTACCTACTTGATCCAAGTGCCCAAACAATATTCGAACATATTTGTAAGTGCTATATGCGTTGTATTGTTATGCTCTGCTGAGGTTTTATCTCAGGGTGTTTCAATTGGGCAATGGATGGATCATTTGCCTTACAGAAACATTATTGCTGTTGAAGAGGGAAACAACGGGATATATGCTGCTACAACTGAGGCGGTTTTCTTTTTGGATAAGGAGGATAACTCCTTAAATAGGATAACCAAGGTTACAGGGTTGTCAGATGTAGGAATATCAGCCATTGGATACAGTGCCGTATCTGGTGCTTTGGTGGTGGCTTATACAAACTCTAATATTGACATTGTTCAAAATACTTCAATTGTCAATCTCTCGGATATTAAGCGCAAGAATATTCTAGGTAAAAAGAGCATTAACTCTATTCGTTTCTCAGGCAACACGGCATACTTATCTACGGGCTTCGGTATTGTTGTAATGGACATGGCCAAGCTTGAAATAAAGGACACCTATTTTATAACTGTGGGTCAGGATGAAGTTAATGAGCTTGCATTTTACAAAGATTCCATATATGCCGCGGCCGAGAGTGGTGTTTACGCAGCACCGATTAATGGGGTTAACTTAACAGACTTCAGTTCATGGACGCTGATAACAGAAATACCTACGGGGAATTACAATACAGTAGACATTTTTGCAGACAAGCTATATGTGAACAGAGCGAACGATCACTCGGACGAGATCGATAACGATTCTATTCATGTGTACAACGGCAGCTCTTGGACATACTTTTATCCTACAGTATTTCGAACAACAAAAGAGTTGAGAGCAAATTATGGCGTTCTGATGATTACCGAGCCAGATGGTGTAAGCAAATACGACAGCGATTACCAATTAATTACATCATATACAAACCCAAGCAAGGCAAAGCAGGCATTGCAAGACGATAATAACAGTGTTTGGATTGCAGATGGATTTGCGGGATTGATGCAGGACAATGCTCCATGGGGTGTTTACCCGAATGGTCCTGGCAGCAATCAGGTTTTTGATCTTGCCATAGAGGGTGAGAATTTATGGGTTGCTCCTGGTGGCAGATCGGGAGCGTGGGGCAATATCTATAGCGCGTCGGGTATGTATGCCTATGTTGATTACAAATGGACTCATGCTGAATATGAAGAGCTGAATTCAATAGCTGACATTGTGGTTGTGGAAGTCGATCCAAACAACAACAATCGCGTTTTTGCTGGCTCTTGGGGAGGAGGCGTGATCGAATTGCATAATGGGAAATTAGTTACCGTCTATGATGAGGCTAATACAGATAGCGTTCTTCAAAATGTCAAGAATGTTGACGGTTATTTGAGGGTGGGTGGTTTAGACATGGACAATGATGGAAACCTATGGGTCTCGTGTACAGAGGTAGATAATTTACTTTGTGTACGCACCGTAAATGGAAGCTGGTTTGGCTACAAATTTCCATCTTTTGGTTTAAATACAAGGGTGAGTCATGTCTTGGTTGACGCAAACGATCAAAAATGGGTTTTAATTCCGGGCAATGGGATTCTCGTTTTCGATGATAATGGTACGTTTGATAATACCAACGATGACCAATTCGTGAGAATGACCAATTCGGCTGGGTCGGGTAATTTACCTACTAAAGAAGTGAATTGTATAGCAGAGGACCTTGATGGAGAAATATGGATAGGTACACATGAGGGAATTACAGTATTTTATTCACCTGAGTTGGTGTTCACAAATGAAGATTTTGATTCGCAACAAATACTAGTTGAGCAAGATGGGTATTTTCAATACCTGCTTGAAGCGGAGGTGGTTCTGTCGATCGCAATTGATGGGGCCAACAGAAAATGGATTGGTACCGACGGGGCAGGAGTGTTTCTTATGTCGGAAGACGGAACGCAGGAGATACAACATTTTACTATTGATAACAGCCCACTGTTCTCCAACACCGTTGGTTCTATTGCAATAAATCAGAAAAGCGGGGAAGTATTCTTTGGTACCGAAAAAGGGATCGTATCATACCGTGGAACTGCAACGGGCGCAGAGGAAGTTTTTACAGATGTTTATGCATTTCCAAACCCTGTTAGAGAAGATTTTGGAGGGGTAATTGCGATAAAAGGGTTGGTCGCTGATGCGGATGTTAAAATAACTGACCTTACCGGAAATTTGATCTACCAAACCACTTCTTTAGGTGGCCAAGCCATTTGGAATGGTAGAAACTTTAAAGGCGAAAGGGCACATACAGGAGTGTACTTGGTCTTTGCGACCAATGAAGATGGAGCCACCAAAATGGTAACCAAAATACTCTTCATTAACTGAGAAGGCAAGGAACCTCTTATAGTATTGCCTTCTTGAATGTGTATATTTGACCCGACTAATTCCGAAGGAAAAATCCCTTGATTTACAATACGCGAGGCATCATCTTGCACTGCATTAAATACTCTGAATCGAGTGTTATTGCCAAGACTTATACTGAATTGTTTGGCATGCAAACGTACATGATTAATGGTGTCAGATCTAAAAAGTCTAAGAAAAAACCCGGACTTCTACAGCCGCTGACAATGTTGAATATGACGGTTTACCACAAGGAGAGTAGTGGAATCCAAAGGATTAAAAGTCTTAGCAGTATTCCTCGGCAGAATATTCGTTCCAGCAGTATCAGTAACTCAACAGTGTCTTTGTTCATTGCAGAAGTGCTGTATAAATCCATTAAAGAAGAGGAACCAAACAAAGAATTGTTTGAGTTTCTAATACATTCTCTCGGGCGATTAAATAGTGAAATGATACCATCAAGTTTTCATATTTTTTTCTTGCTCCAATTAAGTAAGTTCCTTGGGTTTTATCCCTCATCCGAGGAGAAAGCTACAACCGCCTTTTTTGATAAACGCGAGGGCACGTTTTCCAAATCTATGCCTGAGCACCCAGATTACATTGCAAGTCCGGAGAGCCAGCACTTGTCGCGTTTGTTACAAGCCGATTTTGAAAAACTTGAATCGATACGGATTCCCGCTCAGTCACGAAATGAACTTCTCGAGCACATAGTTAACTACTATGAGCACCACATTCCGGGAATGAGTAAAATAAAATCTCACCACGTCCTCGCAACTGTCTTTAACTGACCCCCTGATTGATGGCATAATCTTTGCCGAACGTTTCTGATTGTCAAATGAAATACTCAACAATATTACTTAGAATAAAATCCTGGGCCATTGGCGGCCTTCTTTTTTCAGTGCTGTGCACCGGGATTCTGCAACCGACTTATGCTCAAAAACTAATCATTACAGACGATAAAGATCAAAAAAGAGTCTCGGATGTGGCAGTTTTTAACAAGCAACAGAATGTATCTGAAATGTCAAATGAAAAGGGAGTTGTTGAGTTAAGAAGTTTTAACGACCATGACACCCTCGTTTTTCAACACCCGGCCTATGTGGATCTTTATTTCACCAAGCCTCAATTGTCATCCATCAACTATAAACTATACATGACGATGGAGGTGCAGATGCTCGGTGAAGTAGTGATGTCTGCGACTAAATCATCCGAGAAAAGGCGTGACGTGCCGGTGAGGATGGAAATAATCAGGTCCGCAGATATGGAGTTTCTAAATCCTCAAACGTCGGCAGACATGCTACAAAAGACCGGGAATATTTCAGTTCAGAAAAGTCAGGCAGGAGGGGGAAGCCCTAATTTAAGGGGTTTTGAAGCCAACAAGGTGCTTTTGGTGGTAGATGGTGTAAGAATGAACAATGCAATATATCGGAGCGGCCATTTGCAGAATGTAATTACGATTGACCAGGCTTCGTTAGAGAGAACAGAGGTAATTTTTGGTCCGGGATCTGTGATTTATGGAAGTGATGCCATGGGCGGGGTGATACATTTTTACACCAAGAGACCTAAGCTGGCAAAAACAGATACTGTATTGAGTTCCAAAATAAATGGATCGATCAGATACAGCTCCGCCAATAAAGAGCAAACCACCCACTTTGGCTTTCAGGTTGGGTTTAAGAAACTCGCATTCCTGACCAGTTTAACCCATAATTATTTTGGTGATGTTAGAATGGGTTCAATAAGAAGTAGCGCATATCCTGAATTCGGAAAGTCACCATATTATGCTGGTATTACAGAGATCGGCACTGACACAATGGTAGCTACAGAAGACCCAAATCTCCAATTAAATACAGGCTATCGGCAAATAAATTTGTTGCAAAAGGTATATTACAAAGCAAGTCCGCAGCTCGATTTTGAACTGAATATTCAGTATTCATCCTCCTCTGAGATCAGTCGTTTTGACAAGCTGAACGACGTGGTCGGGGACACATTGAAATATGCAGAATGGTACTATGGACCGCAGGATCGATTGCTTTCCGCGTTTACAACTCGCATTAAATCAAATTCGGGACTATTCGACAATGCTGCGTTTATCTTGGCCTATCAAAAGATAGATGAGGACCGTATTACGCGGAAATTCATGGACACGACTAGAACGATACGGCAAGAAAGAGTAGGTGTTTACAGCTTAAACATGGATTTTAACAAGAAGCTAGACTCGAGCAAAAGTCTTGTTTACGGTGTAGAGGCGGTAATAAACGATGTGACATCGTCTGCATACGCAGAAGACGTTAAATCTGGCAACAGGTCTGCTGCTACAACCAGGTACCCTGACGGAGGAAGCATGCAACAACAGTATGCGGCATATTTCAATTACAAATGGGAAATAAATCAAAAAATGATTTGGAGTGCGGGGGTTAGATACAATCAAATTCTTATGCAGCTACGGTTTATGGATACTTCTACATACAGCTTGCCTTTTCAGGAAATCAACGAAAACAACAACGCACTGAACGGAAGCACTGGCTTGGTGCTTAGGCCAATCGACAATCTGCAATTCAACTTAGTTCTGGCTACAGGGTTTAGAGCCCCTAATGTGGACGATATGGGAAAAGTGTTTGCAAAGAATGAATATGTAACTGTTCCCAATGCCTCTCTTGAGCCTGAGTATATCTACAGTGCCGAATTGGGTATTGCTGCGTCTTTGTTTGATCACAAAGTGGCGGTTAATCTCAACGGATTTTATAGCTATTTGACCAACGCCATTGTTCAGAGAGAATATCAGCTCAATGGTCAAGATTCATTGATGTACGATGGGGAGTTATTGAAAATTGTCGCTAACACAAATGTAGGCCAGGCAGAAGTATATGGTTTGAGCGGCGAAATTGAGTTGAAGCTCATGGAGGCACTCAACTTCAAATCGTCGTTAACCTATACACACGGAGAGGACAAGGTTAACAATGTGCCACTCTCTCATATACCACCCGCATTTGGTCGCACAATTATTAGTCACAAGGTAAGCAAGGGGAAGTATTTAAGGCCACTTGAGCTGAGCATTTACTCCTATTATGCGGTATGGAAAAACGTATCAGAATACGGTTCTGCAAGTGTTGATAATTTGGAAGAAGCTACTACAGATGGCACGCCGGCCTGGTATACATTGAATTTTTCATCGTCATATACACTTAAATTAAGGAAGGAGTATGGCCAGGAAAGGTTGGATTTTGGATTGGAACCGAGCAAGCGAATTATTGTTTTCCAGATAAGCATTGAAAATCTCTTGGACCAGCATTACAAAACCTTTTCATCTGGCGTAAGTGCCCCAGGAAGAAATTTTATATTATCTTTAAATGCATATTTTTAAGAGAAAACATGGGTAAAATATCATTGGAAGGAATGGAGTTCTATTCGCACCACGGTTACTACAAAGACGAGATAACTAGAGGGAACAAGTTCGTTGTCGACTTGTCATTTGAAACGGATATTGAAAAGGCTGGTGTATCGGATGATCTGGAGGATGCACTGAATTATGAAGACGCCTACAACATAGTAAAGGCTGAAATGGCCATTAGGTCCAACCTGCTGGAGCACGCGGGAAGTAGGATCATCAAAAAGCTGAGAGCTCAATTCCCAGAGATCGGTGAGATAGAGTTGAAGCTATCAAAATACAACCCGCCTTTGGTGGGTATAGTACAAAAAGTGAGCGTTACCATTAAGGATTAGTTTTGGGAGTAATTGTTTAGTTTTGCCCCCCGATCCTGGGTTTAGGACCCCCAATAGTTAATAAAAAGGTCGGTTGGCCGAGCGGTTAGGCACTGGTCTGCAAAACCAGCTACAGCGGTTCAAATCCGCTACCGACCTCAGAGAAAATCCCTCATTCAGCAAAGCTGGGTGGGGGATTTTTATTGACGGCCCAAGAAGAATTACGGATTGATGACTAGCTTCCTTGTTAGGTAACGATCGCCAACTTCTATTTTCACCAGGTATATTCCCTGACTTAAAAATGAAGTATTAAGATTAATAGTTGAATCGTTACCATCAATGTTTATTAAATTCTGTCCCATTAAATTATAAATGGAAACATTTAATATTTCAACATTTAAGGCTTCTATCAATAAGTGATCCGTAGCTGGATTGGGATACATGTTCAAAGAAATTAGGCTTTCTTGATTTTCCACTTCCGTCCATGTTGTTTGACAGGCTACGTTCGTATTATAATCGTTCTGATAAATAGATACTCCGTCCTTTATCATGCATCGAAGTGCACCAACTCCTGACGTATCAGGACCCGCACCCGGTGTGTTTATCAAGGAAAGCGACCCTATTCCTTCTATCCAAATAGTTCTGTCAATTGGAAATACAGCAGTCGTGTCAAGGTTGCTTAGATAAATTGTCTTTCTGTCTACACCTAAGTATTGAAGATCTGCAACACTGTCGACTACATAATTATTAGGTCCTTGTGGTTGAGGAGCATAAGGATTGTATGTTTCTATCGAGTCTCCTTGCACGACGCTAAAGTCATAAACGAGGTAATCTTTTATTTTCTCGCCATCTATTAGAGCTATTATATAAACGCGTTTTGTTAAAGCATCTTCCCTGATTAGATACTGCTTGCTGAAGTGGTAAAGATTCAAGAATTGATAGTTGTAACCATTAACCAGCGTATCCCCAGAAGCAAAATAATAGTCAGAGGAACAGCCTTGCGTTCCCAGGCAATATATTATTGTCCATTCGCTATAGTCGCCCAGCAGTGGGTCGTAATTCTGAGCCTCTGCCCATTTTGGTGACAGGAAAACGAAAAACACCAGATACAGGACAACTGTTTTAGCCCTTATCTGTTTTCCATGGTATATTCCACTCAACCCCGTTAAAGTGAATGTGTTTGTTTTCATTGATACAAAGGTAAGCGTTCTATATTGAGTACAAAAAGTGCTAATCAACCATCTCCACCGCAATCTTCGCCGACAACAACGACAATGGAATGCTCGGCCCAGGATGTACCGTTCCGCCGCAAAAAAAGAGGTTCTTAATCTTGGAAGAGAAGTTTGGATGTCTTAAAAATGCTGCGAATTTATTGTTAGAACTATTGCCAAATACGGAGCCAAATGCACTGTGTCCAGTGCTTTCCAGAATTCTTGGCTCAAGGATTTGCTCGTAATTGATTAATGGGGCAACATCAGTTTTCAACACTTTGCTCAGCACCTTTAAAGCGTTAGCCTTGGTGCTTGCTATCAGTTCATCCCAATTCTGATTTGTAATATGCGGAGCATTCACCATTACATACCAGTTTTCACAGCCTTCTGGTGCGTCGGAGTTATTCACCTTGGAGGATACTGCCACATACAAGGTTGCTTCATTCGCAATGGAGTGCTCTGTAAATAACTTTTTATACTCTTCTCCATCGTCGTCAGTGAAAAATAAGTTGTGCACGCCAAGCTCTTTAAATTGCCTCATGATTCCCCAATAAAAAACGATAACCGAGCTCGACCTCTCTTGATTCAATGTTCTGTGTGGCTTTTTGACCGTAGGCAATAGTTTATGATAGGTATTGTAAACATCCATATTGCTAATGACCACATCAAAGTCTCTGCGCGCCTCTTTTGCAACAACACCCTTGGCCGTTGATTCTTCCAGTATGATCTCTTTAACCGGGGTGCTCAATTCAAACTTTACTCCGATCTCCTCCGCCAGCTGTTTCAAGCTGCTGATAAGTGAGTAAATCCCGCCAACGGGGAAGTAAGTTCCAAGATTAAGCTCCAAGTGCGGGATAATTCCCAATGTTGCTGGTGCCTCATATGGGTTGGAGCCATTATAGCTGGCAAAGCGGTT
>NVRZ01000003.1 GCA_002401055.1 Bacteroidota bacterium | reverse complement strand
CAGACAGATAAAGGCTAACTAAATCTGAAAAATAATTTCATTTGAAAATTCTAGGTGTTTCCGCATTTTACCATGACTCAGCCGCTGCTGTGGTCGTTGACGGCAAGATAATGGCTGCGGCCCAGGAAGAGCGGTTCACAAGAAAAAAGCAGGACCCTTCATTTCCTAAGAATGCTGTTGAGTATTGTCTGCTTAATGCAGGGCTGTCAATCAATGAGCTGGATGCAGTGGTATTTTATGATAAACCACTTTTAAAGTTTGAGCGGCTACTCGAAACTTACTATGGCTTCGCTCCTAAAGGCATTTCCTCTTTTATTAAGGCCATTCCGGTATGGCTAAACGAGAAAATGTTCTTGAAGAGATTGATCAGAAGTGCGTTGAAGGAAATCGATGAAGATTTTGATCCTAAGCTACTCAATTTACTCTTCCCAGAGCATCATTTATCTCATGCTGCCAGTGCTTTTTATCCTTCTCCTTACAAAGAGGCTGCAATTCTAACCGTTGATGGTGTAGGAGAATGGGCGACTGCATCTCTTTGCCACGGCAATGACAATAAAATTGAAATATTAAAGGAGCTCAAGTTTCCTCATTCTCTAGGGTTGCTTTATTCAGCGTTCACTTACTTTTTAGGATTTAAGGTTAATTCTGGGGAATACAAATTGATGGGATTAGCTCCTTATGGAGATATTAAATCCGATCAAGTTCAAAATTTTGTAAGCACAATAAAAAAGGAATTGATAGACGTTGGAGCGGATGGCTCCTTGTGGTTGAACCAGGAATACTTTGAATACGCCTACGGGCTGAGAATGGTAAATAATAAGAAGTGGGAGGGTCTTTTTGGAATGAAAAAGCGAGATGGCGAATCTGAACTTCTACAGGAACATTGCAACCTAGGGCTTGCTATTCAGATTGTAACTGAAGAGATTGTAATTGCTATGGCTCGCGAATTGAAAAAGTTAACTGGATCGAAAAACTTATGCCTGGCTGGAGGAGTTGCGTTAAATTGTGTTGCCAACGGCAAGTTGATTAACGCTGGAATTTTTGAGAATGTCTACATACAACCAGCGGCTGGTGACGCTGGTGGCGCATTGGGTGCAGCGTTAGCGGCGCACCATATATTTTATGAGAAGAATAGAATACCTGAAAGTCCTGATGCCATGTCAGGTGCTTATTTAGGCCCAGAATACAGCGATATGGACATTGAGCTTACGGCGAAAAAATTCAAAGCAAACTATAAGAAGTATGATGACTTTTCTGAGTTGGCGAAGATTACGGCGTCACATCTATCTGAAGGAAATGCTATTGGATGGTTTCAGGGAAGAATGGAGTTTGGACCGCGGGCATTAGGAAACAGAAGTATTCTGGGGGATGCCCGTAATAAAGAGATGCAAAAGAAGCTCAATTTAAAGATCAAATATAGAGAGAGCTTCAGGCCTTTTGCTCCTTCCGTATTGGCCGAAGATTGTAGTGAGTATTTTGATTATGAAGGTGATTCGCCCTATATGCTCATAGTTCAACCCGTAATAGAATCAAGAAGAGAAACAGTACCAGAAAATTATCATTCATTAGATCTGAAGGAAAAGCTTTATTATAATCGCTCCGATATTCCCTCTATTACCCACATAGACTATTCAGCTCGTATTCAAACGGTGCATAAAGAAACCAATGGTAGGTATTGGGAAGTGATTAACGCGTTTAAAGAACTTACGGGCTACGGACTGGTAGTAAACACTAGTTTTAATGTAAGGGGTGAACCTATTGTGTGCACACCTGAAGACGCTTATAAGTGCCTGATGCGCACGGAAATGGATTTTCTAGTAATGGGTAACTACTTATTCAGTAAATCTGATCAGCCGGCATGGAAAGAGACGGATAACTGGAAGAATGAATTTACTCTTGATTGATATTATTAAATTTGCAACACTATGGACTTCTTAACAGATTTATGGAACTTTTTAAAGGAGCGTAAAAAATGGTGGCTTTTGCCAATCGTTTTTGTACTTCTATTAATTGGTGTGCTGATAGTTATCGGTGGAAGCTCAGCTGTAGCACCATTTATTTACACGTTGTTTTAATTGAATTTATATGGGAAGAGATAAAGTACTTGAAGCCATTTTGGTAATAGTTACTGGGCTACTGGTCTTCTATTTCATTTTTGAAATAGATGAGTTGGTCTACATAGCCTTGGTTGTGGCAGTGATAAGCTTGCTTTCAAAGTGGGTGGCATCAAAGATTGTCTGGCTCTGGTACAAGTTATCGGAAGTAATGGGATATGTAATGTCACGAATACTGCTCTCCGCAGTTTTTTTCCTGTTTTTGTATCCTATTTCCATACTGTACAAACTATTTAATAAGGATCCTCTTAAACTTAGGCGCTCAGATCAATCCTATTACGAAAGCCGCGATCATAAGTATACTGCCAAAGATTTGAAAAACCCATGGTAGATGTCTAAAATCCTGGTTACTGGAGGAGCTGGCTTTATAGCTAGTGCACTAGCGGAAAAACTCGCTGAAAACGAAGACAATGACATTGTTATTGTGGACAACTTTGTCACAGGCAGTAAAGAGAAACTGCCATTATCGGGAAACTCAAACATTCGATTTATTAAATGTGATGTCAACAATTATGAGGAGATATCGAGTATATTCTATTCTCATGGCTTTGATTACGTATTTCATTATGCCGCTCTGGTAGGAGTACAACGTACCTTAAAAAATCCAGAGAAGGTGCTCAACGATATTTCAGGAATAAAAAACATTGTCAACCTTTCAAAAAACACCGAGGTAAAACGCGTATTCTATTCCTCTTCTTCGGAGGTTTATGGAGAAACGGTAAAGTTGCCTCAGAATGAAGAAACCACCCCGCTAAATTCAACCCTTCCTTATGCTGTTGTTAAAAATATTGGTGAAGCATACTTGAAATCATACAATCAGGAATTTGGATTGCAATTCACCATATTCAGATTTTTCAACACTTATGGAATAAAGCAGAGCCCAGATTTTGTGGTTTCGAAGTTTATCAAAGCAGCGCTCAATAACCTTGACATAACCATATATGGTGATGGGACTCAAATTAGAACATTTTGCTACATTGATGATAATATTGATGCTTGCCTGAATGCTTTTTACCAAAAAAAGTTCTTGAACGACGTAGTCAACATTGGATCAGATGTAGAGGTAGAAATCAAGGATCTAGCAAAGATGGTAGTTGAGCTTACTAACACCAAATCTAAAGTTATCAATCTACCGCCGTTAGAGATGGGAGATATGTCTAGAAGGAAGCCCGATGTCACAAAAATGAGGACGCTTTTGGATAGGAAGTTGCTGCCAATCCAACAAGGACTTAAAAAAATCATAGACAACCCAAGTTATATACTTGACTAACTCAGCAATTCAGGCGAATGTAGATGCTTGACTCTGACACATTAAAGTTCTCCGGACATTCATTTAGTTTCTCAGCCTCATTCAATGAATATTGCACCTAAAAACATATTGGTATTTGCTGATTGGTATTATCCGGGATATCGGGCTGGTGGACCGATACAGTCTATATTTAATTTGGTTACCCAGTTATCAGATGATTTTAAATTTTCCATATTCACGAGAAGTACAGATTATTTGCAAAGCGAACCGTATAAAAACATCGTGAGTGATCAGTGGACGGAGATTAATGAGAGTGTAAGAATCTATTATGCTTCTCCAGATCAATTGTCCGTGAAGTTGATAACCAGAATTATAGAAGAAGATCAGTATACGGTTATATATCTCAACAGCATGTTTTCAAAATATTTCTCTGTTTTTCCTCTTTGGAAAATTAAAAGGCTATCAGGAGTCAAAGTTATTTTAGCTCCTCGGGGAATGTTGGCAGAAGGATCTATAAGCATAAAAAGGATCAAAAAACTTTTGTTCCTGAGATTAGCACGTTTAATTGGTCTCTTTAACGGCGTTATTTTTCAATCTACTTCAGAGCATGAGAAACTAGACATTCAAAGCCATTTAGGAATGAATTGCAAAATTCGCATGGTTCCAAATATTCCTGGAATAATGAAAAAGGAGGAATTGGTATCTCTGGTCAAGGAACCAGGGCACATCAAGTTAGTAAGCATCGCCAGAATCGCACCGGAAAAGAACCTTAGATATGCGTTGGAATTATTGAAGGAAATAAAAGGCCTAGTTGAGTTGGATATTTATGGTTCAGTTTACGACAAGGCTTACTGGGATAAGTGTCTTGACACCATAAAGTTATTACCAGAAAATGTGGTTGTTAAAAAGCATGATAGTGTTCCTAATCAGGAGGTATTTAAAATCCTGGCGAATCATCATTTTCTCATTCTCCCAACCCCAGGAGAGAATTTCGGCCATATAGTATTTGAGGCCCTCTCATCTGGATGTCCACCCGTTATTAGTGATATGACGCCTTGGAAAGAATTGAAAAAAAACGGCATTGGATGGAGTATCCCATTAGATGATAACAATTCATGGATGGCTGCTTTGGCTGAATGTATTGAGATGAATCAGGAAAATTATACAAGATTGTCACGATCAGCCTATGCCTATGCAAGTAGATATCTGCAGAAAAGTGATAGCTTGAAGTTAACGCGAAAGTTGCTTCTGGAAGAATAGCTAGGCACACGTATATGTGTATTTTTGCTAGCTAAATAATAAATCACGGATGTATATTTTAGGAATAAACGCTTTTCACGCAGATTCATCTGCCTGTCTTATGCACGATGGAAAGGTGATTAATGCAATTGAAGAGGAGAGAATCCGAAGGATAAAGCATTGGGCTGGTTTTCCCATTGAAGCCATTAAGTTCTGCTTGGAAGATGCAGGAATCACAATAAGAGACGTTGACCACATTACTATATCCAGAGATCCATCGGCAAATATCATCAAGAAGGTGGCTCATACTTTTAAGAATCTGGTTAAGTTCTCTTCTATTTACGACAGGTTGGTAAATTCCAGAAAAGTCGCTTCTATTAAGTCAATTATGGCCAGAGAGCTAAATGTAGAGGAGAGCGTCATTAAAGCTGAGGTTCACAATATTGAGCACCATCGATCCCATATGGGTTCTGCATTCTTTGCTTCGCCTTACAAAGAATCTGCTATTCTATCTGTGGATGGTTTTGGAGATTTCACATCTACCATGATAGGTGTAGGAAAAGGAAACAAAATTGAAGTGTTAGACAGTGTTCTCTATCCGCACTCTTTAGGAGTGTTCTATACCGCGTTTACACAGTTTTTAGGATTTACACATTACGGAGATGAATACAAGGTTATGGGCTTAGCTGCATACGGCAAGCCAGAATATCTTTCTGAACTTGAGGATATTATTTCAGAAACCTCAAATGGTTTGTTCAAGCTTAATGAGAAATACTTTCGACATCCTAAAGAAGGAGTGACCATGGTTTGGGAGAAAGGTGTTCCGGATATAGGAACGCTGTACAGCAGCTATTGGATTGAAAAACTAGGTGCTGCCAGAACAAAAGATGAAGAAGTAACACAACGACATATGAATATGGCCTCGTCAATGCAGAAATTATGCGAGGATACCATTTTTCGCATGCTTAATCACCTACATGATATTACAGGTTTGGATAATTTATGCATTACAGGAGGTGTTGCTCAAAATTCTGTTGCTAATGGGAAAATATTAGCAAATACTCCTTTTACCAGGCTGTATGTGCCTTCGGCTGGACATGATGCCGGAACCTCGATTGGTTCTGCCTTGTATTTCTACAATAATGAGTTGGGAATGGATCGCATCGAGCCCATGTATTCCGGGGCTTTGGGTAGCAAATATTCGAAATCAGAAATTGAAAATATTTTGGAGGAGATGAAATTAAATTACAAGACCTATCCTGATGAGGAGTTATATGATAAAGTGACTGAAGAAATAATTGATGGGGGTGTTATTGGTTGGTTTCAAGGCAGGGCTGAATTTGGTCCAAGAGCTCTTGGAAACCGCTCAATACTGGTAGATCCGAGGAGAGAGGATGCGAAGCAATTGTTAAATAAAAAAATTAAAAAAAGAGAATCTTTCAGGCCATTTGCTCCGTCTATACTCAAGGAGCATGTGGTTGATTTCTTTGAAGAAGATGATGAGGTGCCCTTTATGGAAAAGGTATTTGTAATCCGTGAAGAGAGACGAAAGGATATTCCAGCAGTAACACACGTAGATGGTACAGGTCGTCTGCAAACAGTGGATGCCACTATAAATGAGAAGTATTACAAGCTCATATCAGCTTTCAAAGACAAAACGGGTATTCCTATACTTCTAAACACCTCCTTCAACGAGAACGAACCAATCGTTAACACCCCAAAGGAAGCAATAGACTGCTTCTTGCGAACGGACATGGACATGCTGGTTTTGGAGAACTTCATCGTTACTAGATAATCAATGAAGATTTCTATTATCACGGTTTGTTACAATAGTGTCGCTACGATAGAACAGACATTGCAATCCGTTTTTTCCCAGGATTATTCAGATATTGAGTTGGTGGTTGTCGATGGTGGCAGCACTGATGGGACTCTCGAAGTGCTGAATAAATACGAAGCCCAAATTGGGCAAATGATTTCAGAGCCAGATGACGGAATTTATCATGCTATGAACAAAGGATTGGCAATGGCAACCGGTTCTGTTATTGGAATTTTAAATTCAGATGATTTTTATACTTCGGATTCAATTATTAGTTCGGTGGCTAAAGAGCTTAGTTATGACGAAGTCGATGCAGTATATGGCGATGTAGCTATCGTGAACCCAAAGAATACAGAAAGAATTGTTAGATATTATTCGTCAAAAGCGTTTACCCCAGAGGGCTTGGCGCACGGTTATATGCCTGCGCACCCTTCCTTCTTTACGCTGAAAAAATATTATCATAAACGAGGTGGGTTTAAAACTGATTACGCAATTGCAGCCGATTATGAGTTACTCATTAGATTTCTGCTGAAGGACAAACTACGAACCAAGTACATGGAGTTAAATATGGTAACTATGCGGTTCGGAGGACGGACGAGTTCTAGCCTTTGGGGTTATTACATTCTAAATAAAGAGGTAATTAGGGCTTGTGCTGAAAACGGGATTAAAATTGGGTGGTTTACTATTTTGAAAAAGTACTACAATAAGTTCCGTGAACTTAAAAGGCCAAGCTCCAATAAATTGAACGCAGGTGGGTAAAAACATAGTTCTTACTGGATCTGGCGGATTTGTAGGGAGCAGATTTGTTAGATTGAACACCAATAAATATCAGATTAAAACAATCCCTTGGCAACAGCTAACAGAATCTAGTCTTGATTTGAGCGACGTTGAAACAATTGTTCATTTGGCTGCGCTTAATCACAGGATGGGAAAAGTTCCTGCTCAGGATTATATGAAGTCCAATTTTGAGTTGACGAAAATCTTTGCTAACCATGCAAAGTCGAATGGAGTAGAGCACTTCATCTATTTAAGTACGGTGAAGGTATACGGAGAAAAGAATATAGATGGAAGGGCGTTTACAGAAGCTGATACATGCAATCCTGTTGATGCCTATGGGAAAAGCAAACTTGATGCTGAGAATGCATTGAGATCGATCGAGAGTGATTCATTCAAGGTTAGCATTATTAGGTGCCCCTTGGTTTATGGTCATGGAGTTAAAGGCAATATGAAGAGATTGATAAAGCTGGCCCGATCACCATTCCCATTGGGATTTAAAGGGATCAGCAATAAAAGAACAATGGTTTTTGTGGACAACCTGATTGCCTTGATAGACAAGATAGTTGAACATCGTGAATCAGGTGTGTTTCTGGCAGCTGATGATCATTCAATCTCCACGGCGGAGGCTATTCATATGCTAAGAACAGCTATGAATAAGAAATCAAACCTTTTTGAAGCTCCAGGATTTGTAGTGAATATGATAGGAATGCTCGCTCCAGGATTGCGAACCAGATTATTTGGCTCCCTGATATTTGACAATACAGTTACTAAAAAACAACTTAACTTCCAGAACCCTTACTCCTCTCAGGAGGGGTTTGGTAGTATGATACTGGGGGAGATAAATTAGGTATAAGCTAACACAGCATGTTTCATATTTCTGAATTCATAAACAAGAAAATTACTGGTCGCTCCAGATCTATGTTTGAGAATGATATCGAAAAGCATTCTGACGCCTTGCTTTCGGGAATTTCAGGTAAGAAGCTACTGGTTATTGGTGGAGCTGGGACAATTGGCTCAAATTTCATCTTCGCCATGCTGAAATTTAAACCAGCAGAGCTGTACGTAATTGACAATGATGAGAATGGATTAACAGAGCTAACGCGCGACTTAAGAAGTAGGTCGGATATATCGGTCCCTGATGTATACAAAGCGTATCCCATGGACTTTGGTGATACTGTTTTTGAGAAGTTATTGGCAAATGAGGGCCCATTCGATATTGTAGCAAATTTCGCCGCCCATAAACACGTTAGAAGTGAGAAAGACCATTACTCAATCGAGGCCATGTTCAGGAACAATGTTTTAAAGGCCAGGCGTCTCTTGGATTTACTGCTCGATAATCCTCCTGCTCATTTCTTTTGTGTTTCCACAGATAAAGCTGCCAACCCGGTGAATTTGATGGGCGCAAGCAAACAACTCATGGAAAACTTAATCATGGCATATTCTGGCGGAATCAAAATTTCAACAGCGCGCTTTGCCAATGTTGCATTTTCGAACGGGAGTTTGTTACATGGCTTTGTTGAGCGGATGAAGAAGAAGCAACCTTTGTCGAGTCCCTCAGATATTAGAAGGTATTTTATATCTCCTGTTGAGTCTGGTCAGCTCTGTGCATTAGCATGTATGCTTAGCAGCTCTGGCGATATATTTTTTCCAAAACTGGAAGAGGATGAGATGAAGATATTTTCGGAAATAGCAGTAGCTTTTTTGAAAGATCAGGGGCTAGAGGCGAGAGCGTACTCAAGTGAAAATGAGGCGAAGCTAGCCGCTTCTCAATTATCGGTGAAAAGTACAGATTATCCGGTGTATTTCTTTAAATCTGATACCTCTGGTGAGAAATCGTATGAAGAATTTTACACCAAAGGGGAGGAACTGGATATGGATAGTTTTGAAGCCCTTGGTGTTATTAAAAATGCCAATGCATTTAGCTTGTCCGCCATGAATAAAATGATGAATAAACTACGCACTGTATTAAACAAGCCCAACCTGGATAAGAATGAGTTGCTTAAACTAATGGGCGAACTCATTCCCAGCTTTGAGTATATTGAAAAGGGTAAGAATCTGGATCAAAAAATGTAGTAAAGAAAAATATGGTTTATAGATTCCTAAAAAGGATTTTTGATCTGGCTTTATCCTGTTTGCTCATTTTGTTCCTGTTCCCTCTACTTTTGCCCTTACTCATTCTTTTAAAACTTACGGGAGAGGGCCATGTATTCTATCTTCAACAAAGGGTAGGTTATAGAAATAAGAGATTTAATGTGTGGAAATTTGCAACCATGCTAAAGGATAGTCCAAACATGACAGGTGGCATGATTACCGTGCGTGACGATCCCAGATTAACGCCAATGGGTAAATATCTTCGCAAATCAAAGGTCAATGAGCTTCCGCAATTGATTAACGTAGTTATTGGGGATATGAGCTTCGTAGGGCCAAGGCCACTTGCAGAACAAACTTTTGCAGCTTATACTGAGGAGGTTCAAGACACTATTTATAACTGTAAGCCTGGGATTACGGGCATTGGTTCTATCGTATTTCGCGATGAGGAGAATTTGATCTCAAATTCAAATATGGATGCTAAAGAGTTTTATCAAAAGTATATTTCTCCATACAAGGGGGAGCTAGAGCAGTGGTACCAGAGCAATTTATCGACTTTATTGGATTTTAAAATTCTTTTTTTAACTGCTTGGGTGATTGTGTTTCCCAATAGCAACCTATTGTATTCTTTATTAAGAGGGCTACCCGATAAACCGGATGGGTTGAGTTAGTGCCCCTCTACAGTTTAGTGGTAAATAAAAAACCCCTTGTGATTTCACAAGGGGTTTTTCTGTTCTTAGAATTTTGCTCTGGTCTTTCGTTTCCTTCTCTTCTTCGCTCCAGTGATGAATTTATACTTAGATCTGTAAAAGTTGCTCTTTCCACGCACTACATATCCAAAAGTAAACTCCATTGTCATATACCAATCATTCTTCTTTGGATTGCCTCTTAAGCTTCCTGGACTATACTGGGATGGTTGTACTACACCATTTGTCATAACATCCGCATAGTCACTATTATTCGCTAAATCCTCAGCTTTTGAATCTGCATCTGAATCAAATGTTCCTGCAGGAGCATACCTGTCACTTACATCATCAATATAATCGGTAAAAGTATACCTCACAGCAGTTTCCCATCCGATCCTATACTTTCGCTTAATGGTGTAATGTAAACCCAATCCTCCGTGCAGCATGGCAACAATCCGCTTGTACTTTTTGAAGTCTTCCATCTCACCTTTATTGTTCTCCTTTTGGATTCTTCCCTGCCCCTCTGTTCCCAAAGGTTGAAGCGCGACCCATTTTCCTTCATATTTAGCCTTGGGGTTGTTCCAGAACATCCCTCCTCCGATGAAAACAAACGTACCGAAGTCCATTCTCGTTTTACCTCTGGACGTAATATCCTGAGCGGTGTAAAAGTTGTACTCAAATTGGGCATTCAGTTCGACCAAGTCATTTCTAAAACTCAGGTTTCTTCCCTTCCTATTTGCATAGTCTGATAAACTGTCCGCGCCAGTGATTCTGATTACACCAAGATTAGCTTTGACCGATAAAAGAGGATGTACCTTGTATCTCACCCAAGCGCCAAAGCAATATCGGGTTTTGTCAAAACGTAGATCTGAAATGAATCCCTTAGCAGGAGTTCCTTTTCCCTCCTTAGAAGTTCCGCCCATTTCCCCAAGATAGTTGGCAGCACCTAATTTGATGCCATAGTCCAGATTGTACTGACCAATGGCCGACTGAACAAAGAGGAGTAAAATTATTATGACGGATATTATTCGCATTTCAATAGTCTATACGTAACTATTACAAAATTAGACAAAATACCCGATTTATGAGTTAATTTCGGCGATTATTTTACATATTTATACGCAGAAATTTCAAAATGTTTACAAATAATCAGGGTTTTTTAAATTTTTTTTGAACCATCTCTATTTATCGGTCACTTAAATGTCTAATAGAATAACCGATCTCTTTAATATAAAATATCCTGTTATTCAGGCCGGTATGATCTGGAATTCACCCTGGGAACTTGCATCTGCTGTAAGCAATGCCGGTGGGCTTGGAATTATCGGTGCGGCTTCCATGTACCCGGAGGTGCTGAGAACTCATATTAAGCGTTGTCATCAAGCAACCGATCAAGCATTTGCAGTTAATGTTCCTTTACTCTATCCGGATATTGATCAGCTAATGGGTATTATAATAGAAGAGGGTGTGAAAATTGTGTTTACATCTGCAGGGAATCCGGAAAAGTGGACATCAATACTTAAGGAAAAGGATATAATTGTGGTTCACGTGGTATCCAGTTCAAAATTTGCAAAAAAAGCCGAATCCGCCGGAGTAGATGCTATTGTCGCAGAAGGTTTTGAAGCTGGTGGACATAACGGGCGTGAAGAAACGACCACGCTTTGCCTAATCCCAGCAGTTGCAAAAGAGATTGGTTTGCCTTTGCTAGCTGCGGGAGGTATTGCAACAGGAGCGAGTATGATGGCGGCAATGGTTCTTGGTGCTGATGGTGTTCAAATTGGTACTAGGTTTGCCGCATCATTGGAAGCATCAGGTCACAGTAACTTTAAAAATAAGATTGTTGAGATTTCAGAAGGTGAAACCAAGCTAACCATGAAAAAGACGATTCCTGTAAGAATGATCAAGAATAAATTTTATGAAAAAATAAATGAAGCGGAGAGTCGGGGAGCAAGTGCTGAGGAGCTTGGCGAAATATTGGGAAGAGCCAGAGCAAAAAAAGGAATGTTTGAAGGAGATATGGATGAAGGAGAGCTTGAAATTGGACAAGTTTCGGCCCTCATTACCGAAATCAAACCAGCTGCAAGCATAGTTGCTGATATAATGATGGAATTTCGCGCTGCCGAGGAGTCCGTCGCAAAATTTAACTTAGACTATTAGGGAGGATGATAAATTTCGAAAGATTTCAGCTGGATAACGGCTTGAAGGTATTGGTGCATGAGGATAATAGTTCACCATTGGCAGTAATGGATATTGCCTATGATGTTGGCGCAAGAGATGAAGATTTTGAAATGACTGGCTTTGCCCATCTATTTGAACATTTGATGTTTGGAGGGTCTGTTAATATACCCAGTTATGACAAGCCTCTTGAGAATGCAAGTGGTAGTAATAACGCCTTTACTTCTAATGATTTAACAAACTACTACTTAACCATACCTTCAACTAATTTAGAGACTGGATTTTGGCTGGAATCTGATCGAATGTTGTCTCTTGCATTTTCTGAAAAATCACTTGAAGTTCAACGAAATGTGGTGATTGAAGAATACAAACAGCGGTACCTAAATCAACCTTACGGAGATGCCTGGTTACACCTTCGCCCGCTTGCGTACAAAGTTCATCCATATCGTTGGCCAACAATTGGAAGAGACATTGCTCATATTGAAAATGCCGAAATGAACGATGTAAAGGCATTTTTCAAGAAATATTACTGCCCTGCAAATGCAACTTTGGTTATTGCTGGGGCGGTAAGCACAGGAAAAGTGATTGAAATGGCGAACAAGTGGTTTGGCAATATTCCTTCTGGAACCAATCATCAGAGGGAATTGCCCCCTGAACCTGTACAAATGAAGTCAGCAGAACTGGAGCTAGAGCGTGATGTACCTATCGATTCGATTTATAAAGCCTATCACATGTGCGCCAGAAGTGAATTCAAATTTCATTCGACTGACTTGTTATCCGATATCTTGTCAAATGGCAAATCTTCAAGATTCTACCAAATCCTTGTGCAAGAGAAAAAACTTTTCGTTAACATCAACGCCTACGTAACGGGCGACTTTGATGCTGGTCTCTTCGTTATATCAGGGAAACTGGCTCCTGGCGTTTCGTTTGAAGTAAGTGAGCAAGCAATTGAGGAGCAACTGCTTAAAATTAAGGATCACTTGGTTCGGGATAAGGAGCTTCGAAAAGTTAAAAATAAAGTGGAGGCGGCAATGCTCTTCTCTGAGATGAATGTTCTTAATAAAGCCATGGGACTCGCAATATTTGAGCTGATGAGCCAAGCAGAAGACATTAATGAGGAACTCTCAAAATATAAAGCTGTTAATGGAATGGAGATTCAGAAAAGAGCCAATGAGATATTTCAACCTGCAAATTGTTCAACTTTAAGGTACGTTGCGAAAAATTCCAAAGGATGAAGTTGATTGAAAGAACCAGAGTTCCTGCTACTGAAACCATCTCAGATATATCTAYTCTAGAGGCCACTCCTTTTGCAGATAAAATTGGATTCCYTGCCTATGGTATTCACTCTGGATCTCAGGACGTAKTCAAAATCGAATTTTTATTTCCGGCCGGCTTAATTCGTCAGGTTGTACCGTTTTTGGCCTCAACATGCAATTACATGATGCAGGAAGGAACAAAAACAAGGACATCTGATGACATTGCACAAACCATGGATTATTACGGTTCTTACCTGGAGTTTGAGATAGGAAAGGATTATGGATATGCCTCTTTGTATTCTCCAAATAAATGCCTGGAGAACACATTGCCAGTCTTCGCTGATATATTAATTAATTCTACAGTACCTGATAGGGAGTTAGAGTTATTTATAAATAAAGCGAAGCAGAATTTTGCCGTTAATATGCAGAAGGTCGGTTTTGTGGCCACCAACAAATTCAATGAAATGCTCTTTGGAAATGATCATCCTTACGGCAAGAATGCAACTGGTGAGGAATTTGATCGGCTATCCAAGCAGGATATTGAGAAGTATTATTCGAAGTGCTATCGCATGTCCGAATCAATGACAGTTGTTTCTGGTAAAATTCCGAAAGCTCTTGAAGGCCTTTTTATGGATTCTTTTAAGCTAAGTACCGAAAACACATCTCACGATATGTTCTCTTCAGACAAGCCCACGATGCAAGTAATTCAACGAAAGGAAATTGTATCGATGCCTGATTCAGTTCAATCTGCGATTAGAGTTGGTAGAGTCTTGTTCAATAAGAAAAACGAAGACTTTTTTGGCATGATAGTCTTGAACACGATTCTAGGAGGTTACTTTGGTTCCAGGTTGATGGCCAATATCCGTGAGGATAAAGGTTACACATATGGTATTTCATCATCGGTTAACTCAGCTCTGCAGGGTGGCTCCTTAATAATCTCAACGGAAGTTGGAAGTGATGTTTCCCCAGACACATTAAATCAAATATATATCGAACTCAAGCGTTTAAGGGAAGAGGTGGTTCCCGAAGAAGAGTTGAATCTGGTAAAAAACTATATGTTGGGCGCTTTTTTAAGGAGTACCGATGGTCCGTTTAATCTGGCCGAGAAATTTAAGTCCATTTTGGAATATGATTTGGACTACACGTATTACGCGCGATTTATAAAGACCATTAAAGAGATTACCGCAATTGAAATTAATGAACTCGCCAACAAATATCTACAAGAGGAGGATTTTCAAGAGCTGGTTGTTGGTAAATCATAAGAATTCGTCTTAGCCCAATTCATTCTATCTATACCTTCGTAAAATGGCAGGTTTACGACATATATTGACCCTATCAGCAATTCTTGTACTTGTTGATGTTGGCTATTCTCAAGCCCCCAGCCTTAGGTGCCTTGCCGTTGATTCAAATGGTAATGTTACTATTAGCTGGACTGCGCCATCTGATTCTTGTGGTGTATTTACTGAGTATCAAATCTTCTATTCGGCTTCTCAAGCTGGGCCTTACAACCTCATCGGAACGGTAACTGATTTTAATACCACGACGTACGTTGATTTAGCTGCTGGTGCTAACCTGGGCTCGGTTTATTATTATGTGGTTAGCAATTCGGGTTGTGCGTCAAATAGCTCAGATACCTTGCAGTCTATTTTTTTAACCGTTTCAAATTCTGTATCAGGTGTTGCTAATCTGAGTTGGAACTCAATGCACGTCCCTCAAATTACAGATAGCGTTTACTACATTCTCTTTAAGGAGGATACCGTAGCAGGAGCAATGTTGTTCCTGGATTCAATATTTCAATCAAACTTCTACACTGATTCCATAACAGTCTGTGACGATACCCTGGATTATCAGCTGTTTTTGATGGATTCTACAGGCTGTATATCATCTTCGTCAATAGCACTTTATACACCTGATGGATTACAACCCAATGGTGTGGTAATCGATTCAGTAAGCGTTGATCCTGCATCAGGCCTGGCTATACTTAGCTGGACGGCCACTGGCTCAGCAGATGTTATTGGTTACAATATTTATGTTGCAGATACTCCTCCATTTTGGACGCTCGTCGGTTTTGTATCAGGGGCAAACAATACGGTTTATACCGATCCATTCTCAGGGGCTATAGTATTTCCCGGCCCTCCTCTTCGGCAATACTCAGTTGATTCTGGAGCCGTTATCTACAACGTTGCCGCCATCGATAAATGTGGAAATGAGTCCTTTTTTCTCAATGGCTTCAATACTATACACCTTTCGGGGGTCCTTGATACTTGTGTGGGAGAGGCCGAGTTAAGCTGGAATAGTTTTGTGAATTGGCCTTCTGGTGTATTGGACTATGATTTATTCTTGAGTACCGATGGTGGTACTTATAATCTAGTTTCCTCAACTTCTGGAACGTCTTACACCCACACTGGATTGCAACGCAGCTCCACCTATTGCTATTTTGTACGGGCCAACAACGGCGCAGGAACCAAATCTTCCAGCTCCAATCTTATGTGCAGTTATATGGATACTATTGGAGACTCAGGAGTTTCATTTCAAGTATTTGTAGAAGCAAGGGATTCAGTTATAAATTATATCACATGGACGGAAGATCCAAGCTGGGCGCCCTTTATTAGCAGATATGATATCTACAGGAGCGTGGATGGAGGTGGCTTTCAATTAATTGGAGACACCTTGTTTGGAAGTACAACTTTTATAGATAGCCTTGACCCCTTATCGGATTTTAGATATACCACTGGCTATTTTTGTTATTTCGTTGTACCTGTTAAAACTGGGGGCAATATTTATGCTTGTGTTGACACGAGTAGCATAGAATGCGTATCCCAATTTCCAAAGTACGTGGTTGCCAATGCTTTTACTCCTAATGGAGACGGGCTCAATGATGTGTTCAGGCCAATTCGTGTTTTTGTTGCCCGTGATAATTATTTGATGATTATCTACACAAGGTGGGGGCAAAAAGTATTTGAAACAACCGATCCTGACCTGGGGTGGGATGGACTAATAAAAGGTTTTGTGGGGGCAAATGACGCATACGTTTACTACGTGGAATTTACGGTTAAGGGGCTGGAGCCCCGAATTAAAGCAGGAACCGTTATGCTTTTGCGATAATTAGGGCTTTTTATCGAAATTCTGATCCCATTTTTACTTAGCTTTGTCCTGTAAATAATTCAAGATAATTGTTTACACGATGAATTCTCTCTCTTCTCGGTTTTCTAAGGAAGGCCTTACATACGATGATGTTCTGTTGATACCTGCTTACTCAGAGGTTTTACCTCGTGAAGAGGATATAGATATTCACTCACATTTCACCAAGAAAATAATCTTAAATACTCCTGTTGCTGCGGCAGCGATGGACACAGTAACTGAGTCTGCGCTTGCGATTGCACTTGCGCAAGAGGGAGGAATAGGTGTGTTGCACAAGAACATGACCATCATAGCACAAGCTGCACAAGTGAAAAAGGTAAAACGTTCAGAAAATGGTATGATCATGGATCCCATAACTTTAAATTCTGATGCGCTACTTGGTGATGCCATTAGAATAATGAAAGAAAATGGAATTGGTGGAATTCCTATCGTTGATAACGACCACAAGTTGGTTGGAATACTCACGAACCGGGATCTGAGATTTGAAAAGGACGTGAAAAAGCCTGTTTCAGAAGTAATGACTGGTGAGCAGCTGATAACAACTTCAGAGGTTGTTGATTTGAACCAAGCGGAAAAAATCCTTCATGAATTTAAGATTAAGAAACTACCGGTAGTTGACAAGAAAAATACACTCATAGGCCTGATTACCTTTAAGGACATAGAGAAGGTAAGGGTAAGTCCCAATGCAAGCAAAGATGAATTTGGACGACTCGTAGTTGCTGCTGCTGTAGGCGTTACTGCTGATGTGATGGATCGCACAGAAGCTTTGGTTGCTGCCGGTGTAGATGCAATAATCATAGACACGGCCCACGGACACTCAAAAAGAGTGATTGACACACTTAAAAAAGTAAAAAAGGAATTCAAAGATTTACAAGTTGTGGTAGGAAATATTGCAACAGCGGAGGCAGCTATTGCACTCGCAGCTGCGGGTGCAGATGCAGTTAAAGTCGGAATTGGCCCTGGATCTATATGTACCACAAGAATAATAGCTGGGGTGGGTGTGCCTCAATTCACTGCTGTTTGTGATATTGCAGAGGCGTTTAAGGGTACAGACATACCAATCATTGCCGATGGTGGCATCCGTTACACCGGCGATTTTGTAAAGGCACTCGCCGCAGGCGCTAATGTTGTTATGACCGGATCGCTCTTTGCCGGCGTTGAAGAGTCACCAGGTGAGATGATTATTTTTGAAGGTAGAAAGTTCAAGACTTACCGCGGAATGGGATCGATTGAAGCCATGCAAGATGGTTCAAAAGACCGTTATTTTCAGGATATGGAGAACGACAACAAAAAGCTTGTTCCAGAGGGTATTTCAGGAAGAATACCTTACAAGGGAACCTTGGCAGAGGTAGTGCATCAAATAAGTGGAGGACTCAGAGCGGGCATGGGTTATTGCGGAGCACCTGACATTAAATCCTTGCAAAAGGCAAAGTTCGTACGCATAACAAATGCAGGAATAACTGAAAGCCACGTCCATGACGTTACAATTACAAGAGAGGCACCTAATTATAGTAGATAATATCCGCTAGTAATTTTCGTTATTCCTACCTCTTGTATGTTTGTTCGCGAATATCTAATTTTGCGACCCTTATTTAAACATCAGTTAAATCATATTAAAATGCTTAAGAAGTTGAAAAATACATATAATGTTCGTTTGAGTTTTGT
>NVRZ01000002.1 GCA_002401055.1 Bacteroidota bacterium | reverse complement strand
ACAGCTTCTTTACTAAGTGATACGGTTTTAAATCGTGTTACTGTAGTTAGTAGTACGCCTACTCAGGTGAGTGGATTCTATTCTATTATGATAACAGATTCAGCAAATGTTTTGTGCGCTAATGATTCTTCGGGCTTTGCTACCGTTACGGCTGGTTGCGGAACACCACCTTATTCATACCTGTGGAATGATCAGGCCGCACAAACTAATTCAACAGCAACCGGACTACCTGTGGGGACGTATCAAGTAATTGTTACTGATTCAAGTGGATTAACAGATTCCGTAACAGTTACTATAACACAACCAACTGTATTATCAGTAACTCTAACCAATTCCGTGAATGTTGTATGTGAAGGAGATTCCACTGGCTCTGCCACTCTCGGTACTACCGGCGGTATGCCTCCTTATCTCTACTTATGGAACGATCCTGCTTCTCAAACCAATTCAATGGCTATTGGATTACCTGCTGGCACATACATAGGGGCTGTTACGGATTCTAATGGCTGCGGTGCAATGGATTCAATGACTATTACTGAGCCATTGGCAATATTTGATTCAGCGTCAACAACAATATGTTCTAACGACAGTATATTCTTACAAGGAGAATATCAAAACACAGCGGGAATTTATATTGACACATTATTGTCTGCAAATAATTGTGATAGCGTGATTGCAACGACCCTTATGGTCAATGCGAGTTACACCATTAATACAGCGGATAAAACCATTTGCGATGGTGATAGTACATTGATATATGCTGTTTACCAATCAATGGCTGGAACGTACTACGATAGCTTAACTGCCATCAATGGGTGCGATAGTATAATCACTACTATTTTATACGTCAACCCAACTTATAATATAAGCACTGGAGATATAAATATCTGTTCAGGTGATAGTGTACAGATATTTGGGGGGTACTATAAAACTACCGGAACTTATTATGACAGTTCAACAACGGTAATGGGTTGCGACAGTATTACAATTACATCATTAATCGTTAATCAGAATTATGACGTTAACACTCCAGATGTAACAATCTGTGATGGAGACAGTATGTTAATATTCAGTATTTACCGCAAGACAGCCGGAACTTTCACCGACAGCTTGAACACCATCAATGGCTGTGACAGCATTATCTCCACCACCTTATATGTTGACACGGCTTACAGTATTGGCGACTCTACCATTACAATTTGCGATGGTGACAGTACCTCCATCTACGGTGCGTTCAGAAGTGTATCAGGAACATATTATGACAGCCTTGTTACTAATGACGGGTGTGATAGTGTGTATTGGACCGTACTTGCAGTTAATTCCCTACCTCTTGTGAATTTTTCTGGCTTGGACAGTATTTATTGTTCTACGGATGCTGCGGTAGCTTTGACTGGAGTACCAGATAGTGGGACATTTAGCGGAATGGGAGTTGCAAACAGTTATTTCTATCCCACGACAGGTGTCAATACATATATGGTTACCTATTCCTATACCGATAGTTTAGGATGCTCAGGTAGTTCTTCGAAAACCGTGAGCGTGCAGTTTTGTCTTGGTATAGATGATAATATCTATTCAAGCCTGATCAAAGTATATCCGAACCCCAATACAGGCCAATTTACCTTGGAGCTAGATTTACCGGAGGAAGCCTGGCTAAACGTCAAGCTCTATCACTTCACGGGGCAACTGATCTACTCTAAGGAGATTGGAAATGTTACTGGCAGCTATACTCAGCAGATGGGATTGAGTAAATATTCCAAAGGGTTATATTATCTGCAAGTTCTAACAGATAATACTATGATTACACAGAAAATCATTGTTCATTAGATTGTTTCTTTGAGTTGTGGCAAGAGCGAACTCTTTGTGGCTGTCCCGCAGGGCAGGCGCAATGTGTTTGCTGTGCGGGGCTATTCCAGAAGGCGCGGTGGCAAAAAGTTAAATCTTTCTCTCTGCGAGCACTATGCAGATTTTCTTTTTCTGGTTAAGTGTCTCCTGAAGTTTTAAAGTCCGTCGAGAAGGTTAATAGCGTTGCTTGCGTGTCTTTCCGCTGGGAATTGTCCAACGGAGTGATGGTCGTCCTTTTTATTTTCAGAAGTCACGCCCCCTATTGTATATAACTTGTTTATATGCGCAACATTATGATTACTTATTGCCGATAACGGGGCACATGTAATGGTTATCAGTTGTTGGAAAATTAAATTTATTGCGCATAATCATCACTAGTAAAGATATCTATTTTTTCTGTTCCATTTTATAACCGATTCTTTTTCGTTTTATACTGGGCGGGCCCATGAGTTGCCTAAGCGCGTCAAATACTATACTAAACTTACGGTCATGTTTTTTCTCTACCTGATTAAGTTTCTCTGCTAGATCTTTGTGGGCAGCCATAATTTCCCTGAGACGGACAAAGGCCCGCACGATCTGAATACTTGCTGATATCGCTACCGAACTGTTAAGTACGCTGGATAGCATAACCGCACCATGCTCAGTAAATGCATAAGGATTTACATGCGAAAACTTCAATCTACTAAGGTGGTCGCAATATGCGACCACCTCATTCTTTTCCGCTTTTGTTAATTGAAACATGAAGTCCTGAGGGAATCTATCCCTATTTCTTTTGACCTGTTCATTTAGTCTTTTGGTAGTAACACCGTAAATTGAGGCCAAGTCTATGTCCAACATAATTTTCTTTCCCCTGATCATAAGAATGAAGCGGTTAATACGCTCAGATGGAACCATGATTCTTTTATTCATAAACCGAGCTTTTCAAAAGGACTTTTAATATCAATCATCGCCTGCTTACTTACATGAGCATAGATCTCAGTGGTTTTGCTACTCTTATGTCCCAGCAATTCCTGAATGTATCTCAAATCTACACCAGCTTCCAACAGATGGGTAGCATAACTGTGCCGCAAAGTATGCATGGAAGCCGCCTTGTTAATTCCAGCACGAATCAAACAGCGTTTCAAAATAGCGTTCATGCTTCGGGCCGAATACTTGCCACCATGTTGCCCATCAAAAAGATAATGTTGTGGCCTGTATTTTTTAAAGTAGGCTCTGAGTATGTACAGCAGGCTGTTGGGAAGGTTTACGTAACGATCCTTCCCTCCCTTGCCATTCCTGATATTAACCAACATGCGCGATGAATCTATATCGCGAACTGTAAGGCTTGAAGCCTCGCTAACGCGCAACCCGCAAGCATAAACAGTGCTGAGTAGTGCCCTGTGCTTTAAATTGCTCAGTGTTTCAATCAGCTCTCTAACTTCTTGTTCTGATAGGATAACTGGAAGTTTATGCTCCCGAAGTGGACGCTTCAAATCACGCAGTTGAAGCTTATGATTGAGTATTCTCGCATAAAATAATTTAATGGCGCTGATCATCTGCCTTTGGTAAGAAGATGAATAACCACGCATTAAAATATATTCACCATTAAACATGGCCACATCCTCATTGGTAATTCGTTCATATGGTTTAGAATTGCAATGACTAAAAAATACTTTAATCAAGGTGAGATAGGTTTTAATGCTGTGAACACTGTACCTTCTGGATTTCATGTACTTCTCAAAATCGTCGATACGTGTAAGTAGTTCAGTCTCGATAATCCTCTTGGGATCAGATGAATTCCTGATTCGCTCCTTCATGCCGTAGGAACCCGTCCATATAGGTTCATTATCTTGTTCAAGCTGCTTTAAATCAATTCTGGCAATTGCGCCCAGATGTTTGCTAATCAATTCTTGATTTACTGGGTTGTTTGTGATATACCAGGTAGTCAGCTCCTGACTCCACCTACACCCTATATACTTAGCCGCCTTTATCAATTGCAGATCGTAGGGAAAATCAAGACGAATTTGTGATTCTGCACCCCGCTTCATGTTGCTTAATGTTATACTTGATTGCATTCTTTGATGGTGATGTTTTCGGCAAACCACTGCAATAATTTCAATTACCCACTCATGTATCAGTAGATTTATTCGTATAATTGTACGACTATGGTAAAGTTAATAGAAGAAGAAAACAGGGTGTGTCCTGAGTGTGGAGAGGTGTTTGAAGGCAGAATAGATAAGAAGTTTTGCTCGCATTATTGTAAGTCCGCTTTTCACTATGTGAGGAACAAAAGAAAGGAAGACACAATGTTTAAAAAAATAGATATACAGCTAAAACACAACCGACGTGTATTGAGAGATTATAACAAGGCAGGTAAAGCGGTAGTAAGAAAGGAGATACTCCTGGCGGAAGGCTTTAATCCAAAATTCTTCACGCATTATTGGAAAAATAGTGACGGTGATGTTTACTTGTTTTGCTACGAATTTGGCTTCCTCAGCAAGAAAGAACACATGCGAGATAAATATGTTTTGGTGCAATGGCAAGACTATATGGGTTGAGCCTTAGCCAATTACTTCCCACGCCTGCTCGCTAGTAATTATCTACAGTTACAGTCATGCTTAACCTCCAGGTCAATGGCGGTTATAACCCTGGTGATGCTGTCGCACTTGGCAAAAACAATACGTACAGACTGACCGTCCGCTGTTTCTCCCTCAAGGACGTAGGAAGGGCAGGGCTTACCCCTCACTTCGCTCTTACCAAAGTTAACGTCACCCTCCACCAGAATAGCGCTTATTTCTTCTTCAGATATGCCACGGCACTCCATACGACAAACGGCGTGTTTACTGAATTCAAGCGGCCATTCTCGTAACTCTTCCATGATAATGGTTTCTGGAAGCCATGATGGCATGCGGTTGTGAAAAAGTCCATATACCATTATGCAGCCTAGCAATACGCCGATAATATAAAGCTTGATTCTTCTTAAAAAAGGCATATTCGATTTGTGAGAGGCCTAAAATGCCGCCATCAGTAAATTGATGTCCTTGTACGGTAAATTGAGCGAATCGCCAAGCATCTTGCTGGTTAAAATGCCATTGTACAAATAAACTCCATTTCGCAAACCTTTGTTCTCTCTCAGCATCACATCTATTCCTCCCTTTTCCCCAATTTCCAATAAGATAGGAGCAAATATATTGCTGAGTGCATAAGAAGCAGTTCGTGCAACGCGTGAAGAGATGTTAGGAACACAATAATGGATAACCCCATGTGCGGTGTAGGTTGGCTTGTTGTGATCGGTAACCTTTGATGTTTCAAAACAGCCTCCTTGGTCAATGCTAACATCAACTATAACGGATCCGTCTTTCATATCTTGAACCATATTTTCAGTAACAACACAAGGCGTTGCCTTTCCAGGTGCCCTTATTGCCCCAATAACCACATCAGCGGTTTTCAGCTTTGTTGCCAATACCTCTGGTTGCATAACACAAGTGAATACCCTTGTGCCAAGGTCATTCTGTAGCCGTCGTAATTTATAGAGTGAATTATCAAAAACCTTTACCGTTGCACCGAGGCCCAAAGCCGCACGGGCAGCAAATTCACCCACGTTGCCAGCACCTAAAATCACAACCTCTGTAGCTGGAACGCCAGCAATACCTCCGAGCATTAATCCCTTACCCTGATTCGCATTGCTCAGTAATTCCGCTGCGATGAGTATGGATGTGTTCCCCGCAATCTCACCCATAGATTGGATGATGGGAAACTTTTCATGTTGATCCTGAATTGTATCAAAGGCAATGCCCGACACTTTTTTTGTTATGAGTTTTTTTATGTAGTCCTTTGGATGAATACTGATTTGTAGTGCAGAGATAACGGTTTGCTTGCGCTGCAAAAGCTTTATTTCTTCCGGCACAAGAGGCTCAACCTTCATAATTATGTCTGCCTTGTAAACTTCCTGTGGGCCGTCTACGATTTCTCCTCCAGCTTCACTGTATTGATTGTCATCAAAATTAGATGCCTTTCCTGCACCTCTTTGAACCACAACCTTGTGCCCGTTGTTTACCAACACACGAACCGATTCAGGTACTAGCGTAACTCGGTTCTCCTGTATAGAGGTCTCTTTGGGTATGCCTATAAAAAGAGAGGACTTCTTACGTGCTACCTCCAGCGTTTCTTCCTGAGGCATTAGCTCGGGAAACGCAGTACTGGATAGAAATGATGACTTTGATCCTTCCATTTAATGCAAATTAAGCGTTATTTCTCGAAAAGTTGGCGAATTATCACTTTTATTAATCCGTAGCTCCACATACTTTTCTGGCAGTAACGATTCAATAATTTCTGGCCATTCTATAAAACAGTAGGAGCTTCCAAAAAAGTAGTCTTCGTAGCCCATATCAAAAACCTCCCGCTGTTCTTCAATTCTATAAAAGTCGATGTGATAAACAAACTTAGAATCATTCCCTATCTGTGGATTAGGTGCATGATCAACTACATATTCGTTGATTACAGAAAACGTTGGGCTCGACACATTAGATTTAATACCAAGTGCTGCACACAAGGATTTTATCAGCGTAGTTTTGCCTGCACCCATTTCCCCATAAATGGCGAAGATCCTTTGACCAGGCGCAAAAGCCAATATTTTATCAGCAACAACTTCCAGTTCAGCCAACCCATTGTACTGTAAGGTATGGGACATTATTTGACCTCTAAAGTTGCTACAGGTATCAGAACTTCCTCCATGGATAATCCACCGTGCTGGAATGAGTTCTTAAACAAATTCATGAAGTGATTGTAGTTGTTCGGATACACAAAGTATTTGTCCTCTTTGGCAAAAACATACCTCGAGCTGATGTTTACCTTGGGTAAAAAAGCATCCTCGGGTTTTCCAACAGAGAAAACATCTTTTTCTTCATAAGTAAGGTTCTTGCCTTGCTTGTACCTAAGATTTGTTGTCGTGTTTTTATCTCCTATCAGCCTTGATGGCTCCTTCACCCTAATGGATCCGTGATCGGTAGTGATGATTAGTTTGTACTTGTGGGTTTTATCTGCTCTTGCAATACCGGCAATCCTTTTTAAGCAGGCCAGCAAGGGTGAGTGTTCAAACCACGACAAAGTCAATGAGCGATATGCCGCTTCATCTTCCGCCAATTCTTTTAAAACATCCATCTCTGTTCTTGCATGCGAGAGGATGTCGACGAAATTATAGACGATAACATTCAATTTATTCGACATGACGTTGTGAATATTTTCAACCAATTTCTTGCCACTGTTCAGGTTGGTGATCTTTGTATAGCTAAACTTTGAAGTTTGCCCGTATCGCAATAACTGTTCATTCAGAAAGTGCTCTTCGTTCAGGTTTTTCCCCCCTTCATCTCCATCATTTAGCCAAAGCCCTGGGAATTTCTTTTCTATTTCTAGGGGCATCAAGCCAGCAAAAATGGCATTTCTAGAATATTGGGTGGCAGTTGGTAATATGCCGTAGTAAACATCGTCCTTAACCAATTCGAAATCGTCAGAGAGAAGGGGCATCATTGATTTCCATTGATCATACCGTAAGTTATCGATAAGGACAAATATCAAGCGCGTGTTTTCCGACTCTAATATAGGTAGGGCAATGTTTTTGAATAATGTATGTGACATCATCGGGCTCTCTTCATTATTCGCTAACCAATGATGGTAATTGGCCTGAACAAACTTGCAAAAGAGGCTATTGGCTTCCGTTTTTTGCATTTTTAAAACCTCCTCCATGCTTTTATCATCCGCTTTTTCCAGCTCCAATTCCCAATAAACAAGCTTTCTGTAAAGTTCTCCCCATTCGGCGTGATCCATCCGGTCGTTTAATGAAGCGCCAATATTTCTAAAATCTTGTTGGTAGCCGGAGGTAGTTTTTTCGCTCACCAATCTTTTTGTGTCAATATTCTTTTTTATGGAAAGCAAGATTTGTTTTGGATTCACGGGCTTTATCAGATAGTCGGAGATTTTGGACCCAATTGCCTCGTCCATTAAATCTTCCTCCTCGCTTTTGGTCACCATTACAACAGGTAATTCGGGCTTCCTGTCTTTAATTTGAACAAGCGTTTCTATCCCAGATAAGCCGGGCATATTTTCATCTAGAAAAATTAGATCAAATCGCTGCTCGTCTATCATTGTCAGTGCCTCATCCCCGTTGTTAGAGGTGGATACTTTATATCCTTTCTCTTCCAGAAATATTACGTGGGGCCTAAGTAAGTCAATCTCATCATCTACCCACAAAATCATTATTTCGTCCATTGTTATTATGTTATGCAGACACCTAAATGTCTGGCTTCAAAAATACTAATTATGTTATTTACGGCTATATTTGTCCAGATTAAGCGATTCAAATATGCCTGGAAAAGAGATAAGGAAGAGTACTATTTTCAACGATCCCATTTATGGCTTCATAAGTATTCCTTACAACATCATTCAAACACTGATTGAGCATAAGTATTTCCAACGATTGCGTAGAATTAAACAACTGGGGTTAACACATCTGGTATATCCCGGTGCCTATCACACAAGATTTCAACATGCAATGGGCGCCATGCACCTAACGGGTCTGGCTATTGAAGTATTGCGCGCAAAGGGCAATAAGATATCTGCTGAAGAAGCAGAAGGTGTTACAATAGCTATACTCTTACACGATATCGGCCATGGCCCTTTTTCTCATGCACTCGAGAAAAGCATTGTTAATAATGTAAATCACGAGGACCTTTCCGTAATTTTTATGGAGAGCCTGAACAAACAATACAAAGGGAAACTGTCTTTGGCTATCAAGATTTTTAAGAATAAATACCCCAAGAAGTTTCTTCATCAGTTGGTGGCAAGCCAACTAGACATGGACCGCCTAGACTATTTAAATCGAGACAGTTTCTTTGCTGGGGTTTCCGAAGGAGTTATCAGCTCGGACCGAATCATTAAAATGCTGAACATAAAAAACGATCAGCTAGTTGTGGATGCAAAGGGAATCTATTCAATAGAAAAATTCTTGATAGCCAGAAGGCTTATGTATTGGCAGGTTTATCTACACAAGACCGTGGTTTCAGCAGAGTTGCTGCTATTAAAAATACTTACGCGAGCGAAATACCTATATGAAAAAAAGAACGACCTCTTTGCCACTCCTTCGCTAGAATACTTTTTGCGAAATCAAGTTGATAAATCCAGCTTTGAAGGGAGCAAAGCAATATTGGATGAATTCGCGAATCTTGACGATTATGACATCTTATCCGCTATAAAAGTATGGTGCAAGCACGAAGACAAAATTCTTGCCTCGCTATGTAGCAAACTGGTGAACAGAAAGCTCAACAAAGTAGAAATACAAGGGGAGAAGTTTAAAAAAGCGTACATAGAAAAAATGGAGAGATCTGCGATTCGCGAGCTCAAGATACTTCCTAAAGATGTGCATTACTACGTGTATTCCGATGTAATTAGCAATAGCACTTACGATCCAAACGATGACAAGATTAATGTGTTATACAAAGACGGTACACTTATGGATGTAGCGAAGGCTTCGGATCACCTCAATATTTCAGTATTGTCGAAAACTACCACGAAATACTTCCTGTGCTATCCTAAGTTGTAAAGTGGGTTTGGTCAAATCATCTATTTTTCAGAGCAAAACAGCTATTTATTAGTATTTTTGCGCCTCATTCGCTCAATGGAGCATTGATTGAGCGTTTCCCGGAGTTTAGTAAAAAAGAGGATAATAACTTTATCAATCTAAATACTGTAGACGCCAATGTTTGAAAGACAAAAAACCATAAAGGAGGCAGTTACGATTTCAGGTAGAGGCCTGCATACAGGCAGAAAAGTTAACCTTACCTATAGGCCAGCTCCGGAAAATCATGGTTACAAGTTCCAGCGCATTGACCTTAAAGGCAAGCCGATTATAAAAGCAGATATTGATAACGTAGTTGACACCGTTCGCGGAACCAACTTAGAATCCAATGGAGCTACGGTGAATACGGTAGAGCATGTATTGGCTGCCGTAGCAGGATTGGAAATTGACAATGTGCTTATTGAGTTAAATGGTCCTGAAACGCCTATAATGGACGGGAGTGCAGCGTCGTTTATTGAGGCCCTTTCAAAAGTGGGTAAGGTTGAGCAGTCTATGGAGAGAAAAGTGTTCAATATTAAGTCGATGGTTCAATACTCCAACGAAGACAACCAGTCGGAATTAATTGCACTGCCAAGCCCGGAATTCAAGTTGGCTGTTATGGTTGATTACAACTCGCCAGTATTGGGATGTCAGCATGCTACACTTAATAGAATTCAGGATTTTAAGGATGAAATTGCCTCCAGCCGAACTTTTGTATTTCTTCATGAGTTAGAAGCGCTGTTAAAGGACAACCTTATAAAAGGCGGTGATCTGGACAATGCAATAGTGGTGGTTGACAACGCTGTAGATAAGAGCAAGGCAGATAGATTGGCAAAACTGTTTAATAAGCCGAATGTTAAAATCAAAAGCGGCGGAATTCTTAACAACATCAAGCTAAAATACCAGAATGAACCTGCGAGGCACAAGCTTTTGGATGTAATCGGTGATTTGGCCCTGATTGGTATGCCCTTAAATGCGCACATTATCGCCTCGCGCCCAGGGCACACTTCCAACATAGAATTTGCAAGGAAGATTAAAGAGATTATCAAGAAGGATAGAAAAACCGTTCAACCACCGTATTACGATCCAAATGTGGATCCAGTATATGACATAAGGCAGATTCAAGCTATTCTGCCGCACAGGGCACCATTTTTGTTTATTGATAAAATTATAGAACTAAGCAAAACCCATGTAGTAGGGATTAAAAATGTAACGATAGATGAACCTTTTTTCGCTGGTCATTTTCCTGGAAACCCAGTGATGCCCGGGGTTTTACAAATTGAGGCGATGGCGCAAACCGGAGGGATTCTTGCGTTAAGCAACATACCAGATCCTGAAAACTACCTTACCTATTTTGTCAAGATCGATAAAGTTAAATTCAAGAATAAAGTTGTACCGGGCGACACAATTATTTTTAAGCTTGAATTGCTGAGTCCAATAAGACGGGGAATATGTCATATGCACGCTATTGCGTATGTAGGAAATAAAATTGTAACGGAGGGAGAGATGATGGCACAAATTGTAAAGGTTGATAAAAACAATTCAGAAGACAGCACGCCTGTTGCCCCGGTTCCCAAGACTTCCAAAAGCTAAAATATAGAAACCACTGTAGGAAATAAACCTTGACTGATGAGCGATAAACAAAACTACATTCACCCCAAAGCAAAGCTTGGTAAAAACGTTATTGTAGACCACTTTGCCTATGTGGCGGAGGACGTTGAAATTGGAGATGGTACTTGGATTGGACCGAATGCAGTTATTATGGACGGAGCCAGAATTGGGAAAAACTGTCAGATATTTCCAAGCGCGGTAATTTCAGCGACACCCCAAGACTTGAAATATAACGGCGAAAAAACAACTGTTGAAATTGGTGACAATGTTATTATAAGAGAGTTTGTGACAATCAACAGAGGAACGCTGGACAAGCACAAAACCGCAGTGGGTGAAAACACGCTATTAATGGCTTATGTACATGTAGCGCACGATTGCATACTTGGCAAAAACTGCATTATGGCGAACAATGTTGCGCTTGCAGGGCATATAGAAATAGATGATTACTCAATCTTGGAGGGCTTGGTAGCTGTTCAGCAATTTGTGAAAATCGGTGCTCATGCGTTTATTGCGGGGGCATCCTTGATTAGAAAAAATGTTCCTCCGTACGTTAAAGCAGCAAGGGAGCCACTTTCATACGCAGGAATTAATTCGGTCGGCTTGAGAAGAAGAGGTTTCACCAACGAGGCGATTTCCATAATTGAAGACATCTACCGGATAATTTACGTTCGAAGCAATAACATCACTCAGGCGCTAAATGCTGTTGAACTGGAAATCCCTGCCTCAGAAGAGAAGCAGAACATTATCAAGTTCATCAGAGAATCTACCAAGGGCATTATAAGGGGTCCCTCACTTTCTTAGCGCTTCCACACAAGGTTATCTCAATCGATAGGTCTAATGAAAATCACCTTGGAGAATATTGGAAAGAGGTACAATGATCATTGGATTTTTAAAAACATAAACCTGACCATTGAGAGCAATTCCGCCTATGCTATTCTGGGTTCAAATGGATCGGGCAAGTCAACGCTGCTTAAAGTTATTGCTGGGTATGTAAGCCCGTCAGAAGGGGCGATTGGGTATTCGGTTCAAAATGAAAAAGTATCGAGTGATGACATTTTTAGACATGTTAGCTTAGCTGCCCCATATATGTCCTTGGTTGATCAGTTTACGTTGGAGGAAACGATACACTATCATTTTAAATTCAAGAAATCTGTTAATGGAGTAAAAGCAGAAGAAGTGATTGAACTTTTGGACTTATCAAAAGCACGAGGCAAAAGATTGAAACAGTTCTCAACAGGTATGCTCCAAAGATTAAAGCAAGGACTGGCTGTTTTAACCGAATCAACCATTCTATTGTTAGACGAACCGATTGCAAATTTGGACAAGAAAGGAGCCGAGTGGTTTTCTAAGATTTTAGATGATCATAAAGAAAAACGAACCATCTTCGTATGTTCAAATCACAGGGAGGGAGAATATGAAATGTGTGAGAATCTAATCGAAATTGAAGACTATAAATAAGTTTATCTATCAGGCAAATAGCAGATTGTAAAACAACGTAAATGGCATCAACGGCAGATTTTAAAAACGGGATGTGTATAGAGCATAATAATGGGCTGTACACAATTGTAGAGTTTCAACATGTTAAACCAGGAAAGGGGCCGGCATTTGTGAGAACGAAGCTCAAAAACGTAAAAACCGGTAAGGTCGTTGACAACACCTTTACATCAGGGTTTAAGATCATCGTGGCAAGAATAGAAAGAAGGCCCTACCAGTTTTTGTACAGTGATGATAGTGGGTACCATTTTATGCACAACGAAACATTTGAGCAGACTTTCCTTGATGAAAAACTAATTGAAAGGCCGGGGCTACTCAAGGAAGGGCAGGAGGTGGAAATTGTTTACCACGCGGATACGGAAACAGCCTTGTCTTGTCAATTACCTCCCTTTGTCACTTTGGAGATCACCTACACGGAACCAGGAGTAAAAGGAGACACTGCAACAAACACTTTGAAACCAGCCACGCTTGAAACGGGCGCGAAGGTTAATGTTCCATTGTTTATTGAGGAAGGCGAAAAAATAAAAGTTGACACTAGGTCTGGTGAGTATTCAGAACGGGTAAAATAACGCTAACGGGTAGCCTAATATACTTGAAACAGAGTGTCCTTTCGCTGCTCACAAAGAGGGCGCTAGTTGCATTAAAGCGAAAAAAGTCGTTAATTGAGGTAGCAAATCAAAATAATCAACATAATTCCTGACTTAAGCAGGAACAAAACCAAAACCAAAACCAAATCAAAATGAAAAAAGGACTAGCAATATTCGCGATAGTAACTTTCGCTTGTTCATTTGTAGCTTGTAAGAAAGAATACACTTGCACGTGTACTGACGGATCAAGCACTACTAGTTATACGTTGCCTAAATCATCTAAGAGCACCGCAGAAACTAACTGTTCTTCATATGAAATTTATGGAGGTACTTGCAGTATCTAAGCTGAGATAACGGTAGTTATTTTAAAACGAGCCACCTCGCATAGCAATATGTGGAGGTGGTTTTTTCATGACTTAATTTTAATGGCTTTCCAAATGAAATGGCGCTGGCCGCGGGCAATTGTTTGGTTTCTAAGAGTTCTTGTAGGTGGTGTATTCCTTGCGTCGGCCTTATTAAAGCTGTACCCCATTGAACCATTTGAATTAACCCTGATTGACGTCGGGCTGTTCTCATGGAGGTCCGCTCATTTTATATCCAGAATAATCATTTCCGTCGAATTGTTTCTTGGAATTCTTATTCTGGCCAACATACATTATCAGAAGTTCACTTTTCCCGCTACATTGTTTCTCCTAATAGGATTTTCTATTTATATAGTCTATCTATTATTTGTGGAAGGAAACGAAGCCGACTGTGGTTGTTTGGGCGCCTACATGCAACTAACCCCGGTAGAGTCTCTTCTTAAAAATGGCACGCTGCTCCTTGCCATAATGTTTCTAAGATCAAAGGGCTCGGAGCTCCGGCCCTCTTGGAGGTGGATGACACCAATTGCGCTAGCAACAATTGCGACGCCTTTAATATTGAACCCAATCCAGTTGAATGCGCACGAAGAAGGAAGCAATACGCAAAAACCCTATCACATTGACTTGTCAAGCATGCCGCAACCCATGGATGCCAATGCGGGGATACAGTTAGAAAAGGGAGAAAAAATCCTGGCCTTCTTCCTCGTTGAATGTTCACATTGCAAAGACGCGGCCCACAAATTAGCTATTGTGAGTAAGCAATACGATATGCCGGAAGTGTTTTTTGTTTTTAAATCAGACCAGAAGGAGGTGGAGGAGTTTATCAAAGCTAGTAAATCAGACTTACCATATATCATTTTTAAGGACCGACAGATTTTTGAAATGACCAAAGGCATTTTCCCAACCGTGCTCTATATAAATGACGGGATAGTGTATAAAAAATGGACCGGAGAAATGCTTTCCAATCTGGAAATGGAGAAATTCTCGGACTTGAAGGGTCGCTACTTAAGGTGATAAAATTGTGCTACATTTGTTTTGATAGGTTATAGGTGGCGCCAAATTTCCAGCAAACATTTTAGATAATGAAGCTAAACCCAGCATTGAAGATTAGTGAAATCGCAGAGATTATCGATGCAAAATACGTTGGAGATCCTGATCAGCTCGTGCTTGGCATTAACGAAATTCATAAAGTGGAGAAAGGGGACCTGGTCTTTGTTGATCACCCGAAATACTACACGAAGGCGCTTGAATCTAGCGCCACGACGATTCTAATAAACAAGGAGGTTGAGGCGCCGGAAGGCAAATCCTTGCTGATATCAGAAGATCCCTTTCAAGACTTTAACCGACTAACCAATAAATTCAATCCCTTTGTTCCATCGGCACAGGGCTTGAGCGAAAGCGCAAGTATTGGAGAGGGAACGATTATACAGCCTTCTGTTTTTCTGGGCGACAACGTAAAAATTGGAGACAATTGCATTATTCATCCCAATGTTGTCGTGTATAGTGAATGCAGAATAGGTAATAACGTTGTGATACACGCTGGCGCAGTTATCGGCGCAGACGCTTTTTACTATCAAAAAAGAGAGGCGGGCTACAGGAAGCTGCAATCTGGAGGTTCGGTGGTGATAGGGGACAATGTTGAAATAGGAGCGTCAACGGCTATTGATAGAGGGGTTTCTGGAGATACTACAATAGGCGAGGGTACTAAGATTGATAACCTGGTTCAAATAGGACATGATACCGAAATAGGAAGGCATTGCCTAATCGCAGCCCAAGTTGGAATTGCTGGCGCGGTGGTAATACGAGATAATGTAACACTGTGGGGCCAGGTCGGAGTTCCTAGCGACATAGAGATAGGGGAAGGTGCAGTGGTTTTGGCACAATCTGGCTTGATGTCTTCTTTGGGCGGTGGGAAAGTCTACTTTGGTTCACCAGCAGTTGAGAGAAGAGAGAAGATGAAGGAAATGGTATACCTTAAAAAACTTCCAGAATTGTTTAATAAGCAGGGCTAAATTCTTACCGAGCGGCGAATGTCTAGAATTGTGGCTTTTATTTTTAACAGCCTGCCCGTGGAAATGGGCTTATCCAGAACAGCTTTGCCTGAAGATGAGTTATAATCATAATTGATATCTTCGAGTTCGATGACAAGCGCCTCTAATTTGTCAAGTAGGTTTGCTACATCAGCGTTATTTCGGTAAAAACTAAGAAGCAGCAGAATGTTGGCCGAATACTCTTTGTGAAGTGCTATTAGCCCGTGTACTTGTCGGTTCTCCACTGCCTGATTAACTCCGGTAGCCAGGTAGAGACCTTCAATGAAACACCCCGTCAGAATGAGCAATCCAACCCCTTCTCTCTCATTCAATTGAAAGTACTCATGTGAGGCACTATATGCTTCCAATATTATGCTGGAGAGCGAGTCCACATTGCTCGCGTTTTCCTCAAATCTTTTGATTAACGGCGATTTGAGGGCGCTTCGAATACCCAATATTTCCATTAACTCCTTTACATTGGTCGCGTAATTTATAGCCATTTGATAGTCTCCATACACTGTTGAATAGCCAAGGTCAATGGTGTTGATGCCTAGATTTAGTGCAATTCGGTATTCCTTGTTGCCTGTTAAGTCTTTCGGAACATTACGTATTAATTCGGGTTGATACGGAATGCTTTGAATGTGTAAAGCAGAGACAATCTGCAGAGGAGCGGGAAGAAGGAAGATTTTGGCATCGCCACTATTGAGGCCAAGGGAGTCTGCGATGTTTATTGTTCTGAAGTCATCAACGATTTCCGTCGGTTCATCGACTGTGCATGCGGACAAGGTGAAGTGTATAACCAATATTATCGATGCGATTTGTCGTGGAGAGACCATAGAAGTGAACAATTAATCTAGCTAAAACTATTAATTATTTTACAATGATCTTTTCGGAATAAGATTCGGTTTGAGAAGTCCCCCGAACAATGTAAACCCCTGGTTTAAGATTGTTTCCTGTATCTATTGAAAATTGAAAGGAACCGTCGAAGTTCCTGTACGGAATCTTTGAATACACGAGATTCCCTAGGGCGTCAATCATCTCCACTTTAATTTCAGCGTTTTCATTGTGCTCACATCCAGTCAAGTCGATTGTGCATTGGCCAATACAAGGATTGGGAAATACGCGAAGAACACAGCTTCCATCTGAATTCTTTTCAAAATTTATCGCGACAATTTTGAAGATCTCCTCAGTTCCATCAAAATCAGTTTGTTTTAATCGATAGTAAGAGATTCCTTCAATTGGTGAGTCGTCAATTACCTCATATTCCGTCTCTGAACTGCTATCTCCTGAACCTCTAACCTGAGATATTTCCTCAAATGTCAAGCCATTTGTGCTTCTTTCAATAGTGAAGTAATCATTGTTGATTTCTGAAGCAGTTATCCATACCAACGACACTTGCGTGTTATCAACAAGCTCAGCTGTGAAGCTGATTAGCACCACAGGGAGGGGCGAATTTGTCTTGTCTGTTGTGCCGGTTTTCCAAGATCCTCCTAAATCAGCCAGTGCCACAATCGTTCGTTTTGCTGTAGGATTGTCTACCGTACCCGTAGCGGCTGCATGCGTTCCAACCACGCCACCGTCTTTGGTAACCCTAATGTCGGTAATTACCCCGGTGCTGCTCAAATCTGAGTGCGTTACATCTACGTCAAAAGTACCTCCTGCAATACCATCGGCCAATGCGAGCGCCGAAAACATGTCATGGGTTCTTTCAATAATAACGCCACCATCGTTGATGCTAACATCTGTTGCGGCCAAGGCATCTGTATGCGTGGCAGAAATTGAACCTCCAGTTGTAAGGTCTGTTGTTGTGGTTATTTGAACAGGCCTGTACGCAGAAGTAATTCCTATGGGAAATAACCCCAAATCACCTGAAATCGAACCAGCAGCATACCAACGCTTTAGGGTACCGCCATGTAATATACCTGATGTAAACGACAATGCACCAGGAGTGCTAACATCGACTCCAATTTCCATGGTGCTTCCATTGATATTTACGTTGCCTGCCGTCATCGTTAGCGTACCTGCAAGCTCCATGTCGTCGTTTAATGTTAGCTCATTGGCCGATTTGTTCAGAATAACATTAAAAAATGATTCTCCTGAAACTGCAGAAAGAATTTGCGAATTCCCTCCATCAAATATTACCTTTGAATTGCCAGCCGCACCCTCTGTAAAGGAGCCGCCAGTATTGTTCCAGTTTCCTCTAACGGTTAGGGGTTTGTTGGAGCAGTCAAAAGTACCAGATTCAAGCGTTAGGTTTCGATTAACAATCGTTGCCCTCGCCATTGAAACCGTGCCTCCATTTATCTTTAAATCGTAGTATTCGTCATAGATGGGATTGTTCTGAAACGAAAAAGTACCAGTAAACTCAACTTGCCCAATTCCGTAGGTAAAGGAGCCTTTTGTTCCGCTCCATGTTGCACAAGTAAACTCGCCACCTGCTGCCATGTCTAGCGACCCATTTCTTGGAGTGTCGCCAAAAGTGAGGTCCCCTGTAGCTGTTAACTTGGAATCTGCATTAAATCGTATGGTACCGTTGCCTTGATTGGGAGCAGAGTTGGAACCTAATTGTATATCTCGGCATTTGGCGCTGCCTATTTTGATCGTGACGGAAATTCCGTTTTTGACTACGACATCATCACCCGCACCGGGAAAGTCAACACCTTCGGTGCAACCCGCTCCACAGCCCGTTTTGTCCCAAGTGGTGCCAAGATTCCAGTCACCTCCCGTAGTAGATGTGAATACAATAGAATTTGCAAGCTGCACATTTAGCAAGAATGATAATACCAGCAGTATGTGCTTAGAATACTTCATAAACTGTGATTTAGGGTTGCTCAACCAGATTAGTTCTACTATACCGACGAGATGCAAGCTCATAAGTTGCCCTGCAAAAGGAACCCAAATACATATGCCGCGCAGATATCATGGTTACAATATTACCATTATTGCTTATCTTTGAATTAAACCAGACGACCTTATGTCTCCAAGCAGCATGATAGCTTCTTCAGCTAAGTTAAAGGACTTTAAGCTAGATGTCCTCTTAAAGATTACAACTGCGATTAATGAGAATTCATCGCGTGAGGAATTATTCGAGATTTTCGAGGATGTACTTAAGAATAAACTGGAAATAGGTAAACTCGCACTATTCATCAAGGAGAATGAGTGGAATTGTGCAATCAAATATGGTATTTCCGATGAAGATTTTGAGCTCGATGCTGACCGCGATTTGGTTGACATAGCTGAGATTACCTATTTAAATATTACCGCCGAAAGGCAATTCGAGCATTTTGATGTTATCATTCCAGTGTTTCATAAACAGAAACCACTTGCGTATTTATTAATTGGAGATATTGACGAAGAGAGAATAGAGATTAGCCCAACGATCAAGCATCGTCCCTTTATACAAACGCTGACCAACATTATCGTTGTTGCTATAGAGAACAAGATACTTGCAAAAGAGCGGATTCAGCAGGAGGGCATGAAGAAGGAACTTCAACTGGCTTCGGAGATGCAATCCCTTCTTTTCCCTAAGGAGCTTCCCAGCAACGACAAGATACATGTTGCAGCCTTCTACCAGCCTCATCAGCAAGTTGGAGGTGATTATTATGATTATATACGGCTTAACGAACACGAGGTCGTCTTCTGCCTAGCGGATGTATCCGGAAAGGGCATACCTGCTGCTTTCTTGATGTCAAATTTCCAGGCTTATCTGAGAACACTAATCCGAAAGATACCTCTGTTCTACCTAGTGCAGAGGCTGAACTCCAAGGTAATGCAAAGCGCCAAAGGAGAGAAATTTATTACACTCTTTATTGCGAAATACAACGTTAATACAAGGGTATTGAACTATATAAATGCCGGTCATAATCCGCCCTTGTTATTTTCGGAAGGGGATGGTGACAAAAATGGGCGGGAGAGTTTTCAGTTGCTTAAAACGGGTTGTACAGGACTTGGAATGTTCGAAGAGCTACCTAAGGTTGATGAGGGCATTATCAATGTCAGTGATAACTCTACTCTGCTGTGCTACACAGACGGTGTTGTGGAATTGGAAAACCCAGCGGGTCAGGAGTTTGGTCTAGAAGCGCTTAAGATAATTATGCAGGAACAGTCTGCATCGACTGTGGACGTTTTAAATGATACGATTAAGGACCGTTTAATCGAGCACAAAGCAGGTGGCCCATACATTGATGACATTGCTCTATTTAGCTGCAAGTTCTTTTAGGCTCACCTCTTCTTCATTGCCCGTTTCATACAAGTCCAGCGCCGTGAGCACGGCTAGAAAACTCCAAAAAGGAACTGAGAGCTTATCGGTGTCGAGATAGTTGTTCAGAAAGGCGTGTACATAATAAGTTATCAAGCCTAGCAGAACAACCGTGGCGAGCCACCTGGCCTTTCTGTTTCCCCTGTAGATCACGCGCAAACCCACAAATAACGAGCACAAGACAATTGCTATGAAGCTCAAGGACCCAATAACGCCAGCCTCGGCAAGTGGTCCTATATACTCGCTGTGAGCATTGCCTCTATCTCCAGCATTGGTGCTGATTAGAGTAAGGTTCTGGGCCTTCTGAAATGGTGCGTAAAGAAATTGATAGGTCCCGGGGCCCCAACCAAAGACGGGTCGTTCTTCAAACATTGAAATGGCCGAGCTCCATCGATTGAGTCGTTCAGTATTTGAGTCGTCAGTACTGATATTGGAAATCGATTGAAAGTTCTCAGTAAACTCCTCCGAAGAATCTTGTTTGTTGCGCTCAAGCTGCATCATAATATCACCTTGATACGCCAATAAAAATGATGCGAGGGTGACAATAGAAATCAAAATGGTGCGAAAACGTATTTTTAGCCTGAAGGCGAAATAGGCAACAAGAGCAACAGGTAAGCTAACCCACACCGCCCGGCTATATGAGAAAAGAATGGCCACAGCAAATACGATAAAAAGCGATGACCCGATGAATCTTTGGCGCTTAACGTCTATCCTATTTAGTGCCGTAAACAATAGAAATGGGATAAACATGGCGATTATTGCGCCGTAAGATGTATGGCTGGGAAAAAAGGGAAACATAACATCTTGCGATATTTGCTCGTCGAAACCAGCCACCCACAAATTAATAATTGAGTAAAAGATTACAGCTGTTAACGGAATAATGTAAGCCCATAAAAATGGTTTGATCCTATCGGAGTTTTTAAATATTTGAACCGCCAAGAAGTAAAATGGAACAACAAACCATAGGCGGGCCAAAAGAAATTTGAAAGACACCATTGGCAATTCGCTTGTAATAGAGCTAATCAGGAGCCAGACAAGATTTATAATGATCAGAATAGCCAAGGGGTGGCGGTATACTCTTTTATCAGTTGTGTCTTGATATAAGTTTCGCAATAGAAACACGATCATTACCACAAACATTAACGGCTCGGCGGGCATACTTATCGATGTTCCGAATTCACTTTGGGCCATACTCATGGACAATG
>NVRZ01000269.1 GCA_002401055.1 Bacteroidota bacterium | reverse complement strand
TCAGCTATATCAGAATTAGTGTAACCTAGACCTTTTTTCATCTCCTTGAATCTCTCGTGCCAGTTCATAAGCCTCCTTTAACATTAGGTCATAAATGTAATCATATATTTACCTTAATCCAAATTAGGTAAGCATATATTTACTATTTAATAGACCAAGCGTGTTCTTAATTTATCGTCGAACGGTGCCTTAATATCTAAATCATCGTTGAGAAATTGGTGATACTAACTATTTGGAAGGATTAACTTCGGAAGTTGTTATTAATTCTTACCTTAGCTTTCAAGGTTAAAGGTCGGCGTTAAAACCGGATGGTAATCACTTACAGTATGAGAGAATTATTCTACTCGATAGCCACAGGCAATTTTTTGCCTTGCGATGGCAAGAGCTTCGGTCACAGCGTTGGCCTCAGCTATACCGACCAAAATCCTTATTCTAAAAACGGCAAATCTGATGCAAGCAAGCATTGGTTATACCTCAATCCTATAATTATCTAATCTAAGAGAATAATGGAAAAAAAATTAAAATTAAGAGATTGGCAGCAAGCTGCTTTTGAGAGGCTCGTAGAAGTCACTAGAGAAGGGAAAAGGGAGTTCTTATGCGTTGCTGGTGTTGGGTCGGGTAAAACACTTTTCGCCAGTTATGTATTCAATTTTTTCAAAGACAAAAACTTCATTGATTCGGTTGTAATTATTAGCCCAACTGAAAATATTAAAAGGAATTGGTCTAAAACTATTGAGGTAGCTTTCAATTTTAAAATTGATCATAGCTATTCATTTAAGCATGCCTGGCCAAGAGATTGCCACGGTATCTCAATTACTTTTCAGAGTTTAAATCAACCTAATGTAGAATCACTGAAAAGATATGTGGGTGAGAAAACCCTATTAATTGTAGATGAAGTACATCATGCTGGGGACGAAAGAAGTTGGGGAGAGGCAATCCAACAGCTTGGCCAACAGGCTGGGTATAAACTTTTGTTAAGTGGAACCCCAGACAGACCTGACAATTCGCCAATTCCATTTGTAACGTATCATTATGATCCTGAATCCAAGCGGTATAAACTTGAGAGTAATTATTCATACGGGTATGCGGAAGCTGTAGATGATAATGTTGTCTGCCCGGTGATTTTTCAGCGTCTTAAGGCGGAAGCATTAACATTCTCCGGAACTGAGACCATGGAATACGATGAAGTTTATTCGGAAAAACAACGTAAATTATTCAATCAGATTTTAACAATTAGTCCGTATTCTGAAGGCGATAAACGATCCTGGACATACCAATCATTCGAAAAGGCGAATAAGAAATTGAACGAAATCAATGATTTTAGAAATGAGAATTATGCCGGTTTAATTGTATGTAATTCAATTAAGGATGCTGAGAACCTTTATGACCAGATTAGTCAAATGTATGGTTCTGATTTCGTTGAAATTGTCACATCTAAAAATCGAGTTGGCGACCTTGCAAGTAGCCAGAAAATTGAAAAATTCTTCCATTCAAAACAAAGCTGGATTATCTCCATCAACATGATTTCTGAAGGTGTGGATATCCCTCGACTAAGATGCATTCTTTATGCCTCCAATGTAACGACAAGGGTCAGATTTACTCAGGTAATGGGAAGAGCTGTGAGAAATCCATTACATCTGAAGAACAACTCTGACGTATGCTATTTTTATCTTCCTGATTATGCTCCGTTGGTGCATAACGCTGAAGGCATAGAACAAGAGCTTAAACACATTTACCAAAAAATAGAGCAAGAGGAAGAGGCAAGGAAAAGAGGTGAAGGTAATGGAACACAGTTTTCTATAGATGACTTCGTGTTGGAGTCTGAATCCATTGATGCGGGCAATATTTTTGAAGGTGACTTGTGGAACGCAGTGGAAGATGTCAAGGCAACAACTTGGGCTGATAAAGAAAAGGTTTCAAAGGATATTGTGCTTAAATTATGGAAGTACTTTAAGGACGAACAGGGCGGGTCCACTGTTAATGAAGAAGAGCCTCATCCGTTTCAAACTTCTACAGAGCAAAAGGAAGCTTATAGAAAAAATGTCAGTAAATTGGTCAATCAAATTAGCTATAAGTTGGATGGGAATAAAAAGCCCAAACCTGAGACAATACGTAAAGTACACTATCAACTAAATCAACGCTGCAACATTCAATTGAGCAATACCGCTACTCTTGATCAGTTGAAGAAGAAGCTGAGAGCTGCTGAAAAGTGGCTATTAAGTAAAAATATTCGAGCATGAAAGATGACTATGTCAAATTAGCGCAAGATGCACTTGAGCAGGAAAAATATCGCAGGCATGAGATTCCTCAACTTATGATGCGCTTACTTGAATCTGATCAGTGGAAAGAACGAAATCCGAATGATGAACTCTTAGAACCTAAATCTTTTGATTATTTCCCTGCCTTTGTGGAGGAATCTCGACCGTGGGGCTTAGAGATCGAATGGAAGTTCGTAAGCGATCTCTGCAGGGGATATGAGGATGTGGAATATGCCATCGCAAAATCATTGACTGGCAAGGCACCAGATGGCATGAGCCATATTATCAAGAAAACGCCCAAGCAAAAACAACTTATACAACTGGAAGAGCACAGACCTGACTTACTGGAAAAGGTTCAGAATAGAGAGCTATCAGCCAATTCTGCCATGATTGAAGCGGGCTTTATAAAACCTAGAATTAAAGCAGTAAAGGAACCGGGGAATGTAGCTGAAATGATCAAGAAACATTTTTCTTCTGAGGAGATAGCTAAGATCATAAAGATTTTAATGGAATGAGTTGATCAGGGGACTATTTCTCTATCGGCAAATACTTCATAAGCCACTCTTTCATTTCAATTACCATCGGATCTTTGTGAATCTCTTTAACCGACTTAAATTCTCGGTAATCTATGAGATGTTCACTACCATCCATTGGGTACTTTTTAAAAAACTCTTTGAAGAACTTATTTGTATTGAGCACCTCAGCTATAGGTTCTCTCCAGTATAAACCATGTCGGGAGTAGTAAATACCTAAATACTTAATTGGGCTTCTCTTTACCTTGCTGTTAATTTGACCTATCAAGGATAAGATGTAATACACAAGTAGTTGATTAACGTAAGCTTTAAAATCTGTCCACTTTATTTTAGACACGGTCTTAATTTCTATTAGCGTATCGTCAATGATTAAATCGGCATTCATGTTGCCAATACCAAATGTGGGGTTCAGATAACACTTTTTATCACATAGAAAGTGACTCGGGTTTATCAATGAGAAAATACTTTTCAAATCTTTAATACTTTCTTTATGAGGCTTGGTATAGGATTCGACCAGTATGTCAATCGGTACTTTATTGCTTAATTCAAATTTTGCAAGAAATAAGCAGAAGTAAAATAAGTCCTTTGTGACTTTTCCTTCCTTTATGTAGTTCTTATATATCGGAATAAGCTCTTCGTATTCACGCTCTAATCTGAGAAAAAAATCTAGATGTTCCTCAGGACTTTGGACATATTGGAAATAGAATGCGCCTTGTGCATACCAGGTATTTTTCTCCACCTTCTTGTCCTGATTGAGGTGCTCTGTATAAAATCTCAATAAATAATCAAAAGCAATTGCAACTTCTCCTGTTCGATCTGAAATTGGTGGTGCCAACATCTCTCCAGCGGGATGGTTGGTTACTAGGCCAGTATATCCTTTAAATCTTTCTTTAACTTCAGGTACAGATAAGAGGTCGGATATGTTCATTGGCTTTTATTTCTAAATAGGAGAATAGATACTGCTCCCTGTAGACACAATATCTAAATATAATAATCCTCCCCATGCAATTGCATGAGGAGGATGGTTATTTACTTCTTCTTTCTAGCAACCTTCTCCGGTTTCTTATCTCCAAGCATCAACATATCATTGATCACTATTTCAGTGACGTATCGCTGAATGCCCTTCTTGTCATCGTAGGTTCTATTAACTAGGCGAACTTCAATTGCAACTCTATTGCCTTTCTTAAGGTATTTACCAGCGATCTCAGCCGTTTTACCCCAGGCAACAAGATTGTGCCATTGAGTTTCAGTTACTTTCTCTCCTGACGCCTTTTTATAGGTGTCTGAGGTTGCCAAAGATAACCTAGCAACTGTTTTCCCTTCAGGTAACTTTTTCACTTCAGGATCTGCTCCGAGGTTGCCGATTAATTGGACTTTGTTTCTTAAGGTTTTCATAATGGTTTGATTTTCGAATTGATTGTTAAAGATTTGTTCGCGTTACTTCGCTTTCCATCTATAAACAAGACAGGGATTTAAAGACCAAGATGTGACAAGGAACCCTGGAATAAATAGTGAAGCGGTTTATCCTGGAAAGTCCTTGCACACCCAAAGGGCTGGCGGAACATCATTAATGGTCAGCCTGTTTTGAGATTTAAAAAATACCTTTGTTTAGAGATAGGAAAGAGAAGAGCACAAAATCCAACAACTCATTAGAACTTGAATCAATACAGATGGATGCAAAGGAATATCAAGGCATAATTTCTTCATTACTGGCGTCAAAACTAGATCCCTTAGAGGTAAAGAGTGAATGGACTGCTTTTCGTGGTTTATCCTATCAGTATTCGCCAAGAGTGGACATTGCCGTTGGTCCATTTAGCGTTACACCAGGAGGGAATCAGACAAGAGAGTACAATAGAATTCTTCAAACTCCATCGGCAAGCTCATTCCTACGAAGTGTTTATGATTGCCATATAGAAAATATTGGAGATCAATGGATAAATGAAATTGCTATTCCTGAGTTGGATTATCTGATTCAAAAAAATCAAAATGCAAGATGTTTCATTGCATTTGAAATTGAAAATTCGAGTTCAAAAAAACATATAATGGGAAGTATGATTAATGCAGCGTCTCTGGGCAGGGTTGGTGTAGGTGTAGCATTTAATGATTCAGTCTTAAGAACTTTTGTGAGAATTTTGAATTATTTAGGTTTCTTAAAAAGAGTTGAAAAAAACACTTACGATTCAACAAATTTTCTGATAATAACTAAGGAGCAATTACAA
>NVRZ01000268.1 GCA_002401055.1 Bacteroidota bacterium | reverse complement strand
AAGAACCGCTACCAGAACCGGATCAGCCTCAGCCGATTAACTAACCTTAATCCGTTCATGTTTTCTGAGAATACCTGTGAGCAGAGAGCCCCTTGTAATGAGGGGTTTTTTGTTTTTCAGGAATTAACTATATTTGAAAGTGTATAGTCTGCCAAAATGGTAGGCTGATACATTCGTTCTTTTATTTATGTAAGGTATCGCGTTACTGAGGTTTCTCCTTAGATAAAACCGCTAATTTTAAAACATAGCGAGAAATGGCTTAGGCAACGCACCCTTCGGGGTGTGTTCCTTGTTGCTGTTTCAATGCTATGTGGGTGCTTAGCGGTACCTTTCTGAGGTTGGAATGTATGCAGAGGTTCATGCCCTTTTTTTATTAGCGATACCCTGTATTACAAAAGATGACAAAAACAGGTATTTCTACGGTATTTTATTTTGAAAACAATTACTTACTTTGTATTAACCCTCAAATCCCAATAACTATGAAGAAGATAGCTCTAGCACTGATCGCAGCAATTTGTTGCACAATATCTTTCGCCCAAACTTTAGTAAATGAAGAATGGCAAACAAAATACGCGTCACCTAATCAATCTGGGAAAGGTGCGATGACAATAGACCCCAATGGTAATATTATTACTACAGGTAACGCAGTTGTCAACGGGCAAGAATCAAATATACTTACAGCCTGTATTCAGCCAAATGGGGCGATTGTATGGCAACAGCAATATGACAGTTCCAATAAGTGGGATTATGGAGTTGGTGTCGTTTGCGATAATAATGGGAATGTCCATGTAACCGGAGCAAGTTATGACTCTACTACTAACAGCTATGATTATGTAACCGTGAAATATGACCCCAGCGGCAATCAGCTTTGGGAAGCACGGTATAATGGTACTGGCAATGAAGATGATATTCCATCAGTAATAAAACTAGACCCATTTGGGAATAGTTATGTTACTGGGAGAAGTATTGGACTAGGAACCCTTAATGACTATGCGACTGTTAAATATGACAATAATGGAAATCTACAGTGGGTAGCAAGGTATGATTTCAATGGGTTGAATGACTATCCTGCGGACTTGGTGATTGACAATACGGGCAGGGTTTATGTAACTGGAAGTAGCACAAGCATTTCAGCTAATGCTGACTATACTACGATTAAGTATGATCAGCAAAACGGCAATGAAATAGCTGTACATAGGCATAGTGTAGCAGGCGCGGGACTTGACGAACCAACGGCCATGAAGATAGATCCGGTAAATAGAATTTATGTTACAGGAAAAGGTACTGATACTGCTGGTAACTTTAATATAAAAACGATCAGGTTAAATTCCAATTTAGCATTGCAATGGGCTAAGACGATTGATGAGAACGGGTTGGAAGATGGAGCAAATGATCTTGATATAGCTCAAAACGGAAACATTTATGTTACAGGTTATGCAACCAAAGCCAATGGAGGCAAGGATATGATAATAGCCAAATATGACGCTAATGGCAATGAGATTTGGAGGAGGAAACAAACGGCAGAAGATGAAACAAAGGAGGCTGTTGGAAGAAAAGTAGTTGTAGATGGTTCAGAGAGGGTTTTTGTTATTGGAGAAATTCATAGCAGCGCAGGCAAAGAAATTGCGACTATGATGTTCAATGCGGCGGGAACTAAAAGGATGGAAAGGAGAAATAAAGGGGCTGGCAATGGTGGTGAAAGAGCCATTGATATTAAAAATGGCCCAGCAGATGTTGTTTTTGTCTTGGGGAAAATAACGGAAAATACAGGTGAAAAAATTACGACGGTAAAATTCAAGCTTTTAGAAATGCCATTTAATCCAGTATTCAATCCATCTGCAAAATTTGTTAAGAATAGGATCATAGTTAGGTTTGATAAATCTGTGGTATTAACAAATGCTGTTGATGAGAAGAGGAAGGAATTTGGAACGATAGATGAATTTATTGATTCAAGTACGATTGCTCAAATGCAATCAAAAGTGACATTTGATCTGAGCTCGGCAAATGTGATTAAGGTGCATAAAAGAATGACAGCAGCAGACACTGTTACAATTGGACGCTTGGGTGACACAATTGTTTCTCCGCCAATGTGGACTACATTCATTATTCAATCCCAAACAATGGGCAGTGAAGTAATTTCGTCAAATAAATTAATGACACTTTTCCCTACAATACGAAATGCACAACCAGATTTCATTTATAGTTTAACTGATGTTCCAAATGACACTGAATACTCTACAAATCAAGCGTCTTTGCATCCTACTGTAGACTATCCGAATGCACATATTAAAATGGAATACACATGGGATCGAACGCATGGTAAAAATTATGTTAAGGTTGGGGTGTATGATTCGGGAATAGACTGGACGCATGACGATTTTAGCGTTGACGGAACCAATACTTTTTCTGGCTCCAAAATTACAGGTGGGTATGACTGGGTAAATAACGTGTCCATTGCTAATACGAGCAGTCCTGACAATCATGGACATGGAACCAATTGTACAGGCATAATAGGTGCTCTCAGGAATAATTCCATCGGCATTGCAGGTATTGCGGGTGGCGATATGGACAATGATAATAACTCTGGGGTACAATTATTTGCCATGAAAATATCTGATGCTGCTGGCTTTATTACAACGAGCAATATTGCAAGTGCTATTGTAGAGGGAGCAGCATTTAACCCTTCGACAGGATATGGCTATGGCTTGCACGTAATGAGTAACAGTTGGGGAGGGTATGGTATTGATGAGGAACTCTATGATGCACTGCGATATGTGTTCAGGCATAAAGTTGTGTTTGTAGCTTCAAAGGGGAATGATGGGACTGACGATCCACATTATCCTTCAGATTATAGGGGAGAATGGGTTGTGAGTGTAGGAGCAAGCGGAACAGATGGGGAATATAAAACGAGTGGAAATGGCAACCCATTAGATGCAAATGATAATGGGTATTCTTCAAATTATGGTAATGGTATTGATTTAGTTGCCCCAGGTACAAATGCAATAATAACCACTACTGAAAATAATACAACTGGCTATACAGGTTTTAATGGAACTTCTGCGGCTACACCACACGTTACAGGTGTTGTGGCATTAATGCAGAGCTATTATAACCCTTCTGGCAGCCCAAGTATTAATTTAGCTCCTGAAGATGTAGAGCATATCATTACTACTGGTACTGATGACAAGTCAGTATCACCTTCTTCTGTAGGTTATGATGATTATACAGGGTACGGGCTACTGAACGCAGATTATACAATTACTTTGCTTGGTTACCCCCGTTATAAGGTACGACACTATTCGGTTAACTTCACAGAGGCCAATGCAACGTTGGATCAAAGTAATGTTCAGATTACCCTTACGAGGCCCTATGGAACTTTAGCTACTGGGATATATTTTGGAGATATTTATAAAATTACGGCTACTGCCAGCCATAGCTTAGGCTCAGACGAAACTATTTTAAATGCTTGGGTTCGCAACAGTTCATCAAATAATGTGTGGGGTTCCAATAATCCTATAGTACCTGAGATTTCTGTTACATTAGAATCTTATAATAGCACTCAGGCAGTTCTATCTGGATACATTTTTAATATTAAATATAATCTTTTAGGACAATCTGTAATTCGCTGGTATCCAATTGACCCAACATACCCGAGTAATTACAGGGTAATGCACTACACCTTGCACACTTTTGACCCAACACAGACCGTTGGTACTGATGAATTGGATATTAGTTCGGGAAATATCCAATTAGGTAATCCTTATCCCAACCCCTCAGACAATAATGTTAGCATCAGTTATTTTCTACCTGAATCAAAAGAAATCTCATTGAGTTTATTAGATCTTCAGGGCAGATTGGTTAAAACCATTAGTCAAGGTAGGCAAGCTAAAGGGAGTCATGTTGTCCAAGTTTCTTTAGATAACCTTGCACAAGGTGTTTACTTTTACCAATTGAAAGCCCAAAACAATGTTTACCAAAAAAAGTTGGTTAAGATTAATTAAAATTGCTCCGAAAGCAATATTTTTCCATATTATAATATTAAACGGATTTACTAATAGTTCGTTTTGTCAATTTTCCATAGTCTCCACGGGAACTAATACATCCATAAACAGTATCAAAGCGCAAGGCGATACGATTGTATTATCAGGCCTTGAGAACTATTTTGCCAAATCATTTGATACCTCTCAAAGCGTTATCAGTTACACAGCTCCAGGATTAAGTGGTTATAATAATTACGATCTAGCAATAGTAACCACTGGAGAGTATTTCATTGTTTCGGGACTTCACAGCCCTACGTATAATTATAAAATATTGAAATCAACGAATAGCGGATTAAATTGGAATACGATTTTCGATACAACGGGCATGACTGTTTTGACTTTTAGTATGTTAGATGCTGGGTTCGGAATAGGCGCAGGAAATTTTGGAGACATTATAATAACGAATGATAGTGGTGGAACTTGGGCGTATTCCAATTTAGGTTCTAACTTGATGTTTGTAGCGTCAAAATCTTTCAATGACAGTACACTAGCACTTGGGGCATTTGAATATCTTGCAGTTTCAAATGATAGAGGACAAAATTGGATGATTAACTACTTTAATCAATCAGACCCAAGTGCAATTCATTTTGTAAATAAAGATACTATCTATGTGACTTCATATTTTTGGAATGGATGGGAATCTTTTTTTACCAAAAGTTATGATGGTGGTAATAGCTGGCAAACAATTAGTTTAGGGCAAGGGTTTGGAGTATATGATCTTTTCTTTGATACTCCTGAACACGGATACATTGTTGGACATAATTACAACACCTCGGAAGGAGTTGTTTTCGAAACGAATAATTATGGCGATAATTGGGCAGTATTTGCTACTGGTGTAAATTCAGAGTTTTTGGAATTTATTTCAATTAATGATAGCATGGCTCTTATTTCCGGCACCAATGGTATTTTATTAAAATGGGACAAGATAATACCACTAAATATCACAAAGCCCTCAGTTCACATAGAATTTTCCATTTACC
>NVRZ01000267.1 GCA_002401055.1 Bacteroidota bacterium | reverse complement strand
TAATTGTAAAGAATAATCTAAAATTCCTGACCATGGCAGTTATTAGAATAGTTACGAAAAACGCAAATGAAATTTCCGGACTTGTGGAAGTAATTGAATTTGAAACAGGTGACCCACCCTTGAACATCAATGACCACATAAGATTTGTGGAACCGAGGATGCCCGTAATCGGAGGAGGCATTGGCAGCACTTATAGAGCTCGCTTAGTAGGTCCGCAAGGAAGTACGAATAAAGATGAGTACATAGCTATTAGTATGGAAGTTATTTCTTAGAAGATTTTTTAGCATCTTATTCATGGCAAGAGTCAAGATAATTTTAATAAATACTGACAGCTTATCTGGAAAGGCTAAGGTGATTGATGTAGGTGTTGGTGAGCCAAACATCAGAGGGAGAACACTTGACTTCGTTGCCCCGGAAATCTGCGAAACAGGAGGTGGTATTGACAGCGTATTCGATTGCAAATTAGTTTATACACATACAATTCCAAGATGGACTATCACGGGCTATGTGAACATTATCATTGGTGCCGTAAAATTAGTTAGGATTCCAATTATTAACCCTTTCTTTCCAACCAAAATGTACGTCGCTATAAAATTTGACATTGTAGTATGGGACTAGCATACTTCAGAGGTTAAATCCGCTCTTCGTATTAAGATTATTACTCGCTAATTCTTCTCTTTAGCTTTGTTTCAAAAAAAGCATGCAAGGGAAATATTAGAGCTGCTATCCCAGCGTTGAACAATAGTTTGAACCCCGGCGCCCCACCACTCCATTTGTCAATGTAAGGATCAGCTAACACCAAAAAGAATTCGAACAGTATTAAAAATGAAAAGAAAATAATGCCTTCCGCCATTCTTGGGCCAACATTCACAAATCCTAACATTAATACGCCACCGAAAAGCGTAAGAATTGCGATCAATATCACCGAGTACTGAAGGTTGTCTCGCCTTTGCTGCGCTTCCATCCCTACTCTCATCGTTTCTTTTTCATTTTGCTCTTTTACAATTTGGGCTTTCTCAAATTCATATTTCATTTCTTGTCTAATTGCAGTCTTCTCATTTTTTTGGTTGACAATACTGTCCCTCATTGTTATGTGTTCTTCGTACATCACAAGGGCCTTTTCGTATTTACCCTGTTCCTTATATAGCTGACTTAGTAGCTTAGCAACACGCTTGATATACGCGGGATAACCAAGTGTTCTCGCCTTCTCCAATGATTGGGAAAGAGATAAATGCGCCTTATCATATTCACCCATATCCAGATATATCCAGCCTATACTCGTTAGAGTTCCGACTATACCACGTTTATCATTTATCTCTTTAAACAATTCAAGTGCCTTCATAGAAGTATCAAGAGCCTCTTCCATTTTGCCTGTTTTGTGATAATAGTATGCAATGTTGTTATATGATAATGCAATACCTCGATTATCTTTTAAGTCTTGCCTGATCTTCAATGCTTTCCCATAGCATTCAAACCCCTTTTCCAAATCGCCATTATTATCATGAAGTATTCCAATATTTTCTAGGACGAAAGCTACATGCCGCATCGATCCAGCTTGCTCCAACACTTGCAACCCATCTTGATAATAACGTAACGCCTTCTCTTTGTCATCTTGCCCGTCGTAAATCATACCAATGTTATTGTATAAATTTCCCACCGCTACCTGATCATTGATCTTATCGGATATTTTAAGACTGGAAAAATAACTTTCCAACGCATTTGAAATATCTCCCTTAAATTTATAGATATATCCAATATTATTAAGACCGCTTGCCAGATCGGTAAGCAAGGTCAGCTTGTGCCGTTCAGGCAAGTCAACCGAATCCTGTAATGAATTATCTGCTACATAAATCACCTCTTGAATAATTACCAGCGCTGAATCCAAATTCCATAGGTAAACTTCTTCCGCTATTGCAAACAATAGATTGATTTTTGATGTGTCTTGGATAGTGTTCACAAGAACATTCTGTAGCGAATCAATATTATCCGCCTTGCTCGGATTAGCATTAACCGACACTAACGTCAGGGCAGTTACAAGAAGAACAACTCGTGCTAACATTTTACTTAATATTTATAGAACCCAATGTAAATTTAAGAGTGTTCGCAATATAATGCTTCTCTGATATTATCGCTACCTTTAAGGCTCAGATGTATTGTTGACGTGGGGAAATAAATATTTAAAAAAACTAATCTATTGATTCACGTAATGAAGCACAAATTGCTCTTTCTCCTACTTATTATTTCAGTTTTGGGTGCCGACACTTCAGCTCAAGTATTAATTAATGAGTATTCCGCATCCAACCTCAATCAGTTTTTAGACAATAACGGGAAGACCGAAGATTGGATTGAGCTGTACAATCCCACAGGATTGACAGTAAATCTCGCAGGCATGTTCCTCTCCGATAAACCAGGTAAACCTACGAAATGGCAAATTCCAGTAGGAATTTTTGTTGCAGCAGGCGGATTTGCAAGGTTTTGGTGCTCGGGAAGAGACACTATTATTGGAAATGATTATCATACCAATTTTAAATTATCACAAACCACGGGAAAAGATTGGGTGGTTCTAACATATTCGTCTGGTATTATTTCAGAGCAATTACCACTTACCATGACCCTCGTAGAAAACTCTAATGCCAGATCACAAGACGGAAGCCCCACTTGGATGACTTGTACTTCTCCAACTCCAGGTTCATCAAATAACGCAGCACCTATGTTCAACGGATATGCGGTCGACGCATCAATGTCTTTGATTGGCGGTTTTTACTCGGGAACACAGACCGTAACCATTCAAACTTTTGAACCTAATGCTGCTATCTACTATACAACCGATGGAACAGCTCCAACAAACACTTCTACTCCTTACACGACGGCTCTTTCTGTTAGCAGTACGCAAATTGTAAAGGCAAGAGTTTATAGTAACGACCCCTTGGTGTTACCGGGACGCGTGGAAAGCAATACTTACTTTATCGATGACACCTTTAGCCTCGCGGTTATATCGATTGGTGCGGATTCACTCCTAGAATTGGCTAATGATGCGAATGATGGTGTAGAAATTCCAATTGGTTCAATTGAATATTTTGATATCAACGGAGTGCGGGTAGCCAGTTCTTATGGAGATTTAAATAGGCATGGTCAGGACTCGTGGGTGCTCGACCAAAGGAGCCTTGATTGGGTATCGAGAGATGAGATGGGACACAACAAAGCCGTTAACGCACAGCTTTTTCATTATTCTACGAGAAATCAGTACCAACGATTTATGATGCGGGCATCAGGTGACGATAATTATCCGTCACTTGAAGCGCCCTCAAATACCCCAGACTTTGACCACGTCGGTGCAACACATATTCGGGATGAGTATGTGCACACCTTGGCATTAGAAGGTGGTATGAAACTAGATGTTCGAGCTGTTGAGCGCATTATCGTCTATTTGAATGGGCAGTATTGGGGTGTATATGGTTTACGCGAACGGCCAGTGGATCACGATTACATAAAGGAATATTATAAGCAAGGAAAATACGATATTCAATTTCTCAGCACCTGGGATGCTACGGAAGCTGAATATGGTGGCCAGCAGGCATTTGACGATTGGGCCGTGTTGCGCGACTTCATTATGAACAATGACATGAGTATTCCTGGAAGTTATCAGGTGGTAAAGGATAATATTCAGGTTAAAGGCTTATGTGATTATTTTATCACAAACCTTAATTCGGTTGCCAAAGACTGGTTGAATTATAATACTGGATGGTGGAGAGGATTGGATTCGCTTGGAAACCACAAAAAATGGGGTTACATCGTTTGGGATATGGACGCTACCTGGGATTATTATATTAACTATACCAATATACCCAATAGCAGCCCCACGGCAGAACCCTGTGATATAGATGATATCAGTAACTATATGGACCAATTTTTCGGAACTGGCTGGTGGCAGAATGAGAATATTGGAAAGCACGAAAAGATATTTTTGAAACTTCAAGCAGAAAGCTCTGAGTTTCAACAACTCTACTATTCTCGGCAGGCAGATTTGATGAATACAGTTTACACCTGCGACAATATGCTGAATACCATTGACAGCATGGTAGCCACCATTGCTCCTGAAATGCCCAGACACATTGCTCGTTGGGGAGGGAGCATGACTGAGTGGAATTCGAATGTATCTACTCTTAGAAGCTTCATTGAGCAACGCTGCACCTTGCTGGACGACGGAATGGTCAATTGCTTTAACTTGACAGGCCCTTATCCACTAACTGTTTTAGTGGAACCTGCAGGGGCAGGAACGATTGATTTCAACACGCTCACATTGACCAACTTCCCCTGGACGGGCAATTATTTCGGGAATATGGACAATCTTCTGCAGGCAATTCCAATTGGAAGCAACTCCTTCATTGAGTGGCAAACTACATCAGGCAATGTTATAAGTCCTTCAACCGACAGCGCCAGCGCTAGGATAACCCTTTCACAATCTGACACATTGGTTGCGGTATTTACGCCTCCTGTTGGCATATACAACCCAGAAAATGGATTTGGTTTTAGCTCTTATCCGGCAATTGTAAATTCACACCTTAATGTTCAGTATGAGTTGAATGAGGAGATGGAAGTCAGCCTTAAATTATATTCTTTGTATGGTGTTGAAGTAGTAAATTTTTCAAACATCAACGGACAAAAGGAATCAGGAAATTACGAGGTGCGGCTGAGCTTGAATGATGACCTCGCGCCTGGTGTTTACTTTCTTCAATTCCGAGCTGATGAAAAGGAGGAGACTACTAAGATTGTTGTGACGAAATAAATTCTAGAAATTTATCTGTTTAACCCCTTTAATTTTTTCCGAATTGTCTTTATTGTTCAATCGGATTAGAAGACTGACTTCATGACTTCCACTATTTACCTTATTCCGAGCTGAAGCTGGATAATCATAGCTATATCCAACGGTAAAAGTTTTTCTGTCGTACCCTATAAAGAAGATCCAGCTTGTTAGATTTTGTTGGGGTAACCGGAAACCCAATCCCGCTTTTACTCCATAAAC
>NVRZ01000266.1 GCA_002401055.1 Bacteroidota bacterium | reverse complement strand
GAACCTGAATTTCTGTTTGAAGGAGACGACCCAATGGACAATGTTGCTGCTGCTGAAAAACTTGAACAAGGTCAGAATTATCTACTAAAAGACATTTTGTTTGATTTTGACCGCGCTAGTATTAAAGATGAATCATACCCAGAACTTGAAAGATTGGCACAATTACTTAGAGATAATACGGACATCAAGGCTGAAATATCTGGCCATACCGATCACAAAGGGCCCGCCCGCTACAACCAATTATTATCCGAAAGAAGATCCGCTTCGGTGGTGAAATACCTGATTAGTCAAGGTATTGGTAAAGAGAGGCTAATTATTAAGGGGTATGGAGAATCCAAACCGATTGCGCCAAACGTTTTTCCCGATGGCACGGACAACCCCACTGGACGTGAGAAAAACAGGAGAACTGAAATTAAGATCATCAGGTAAACCCTTACCTTATCAGACTACAATCTCTCTAAAAGTCAAAAATCATAACCTTTTTCATTTTTTCACCGTTAAAAAGAGGATACATCAGAAATTAGGAGGTTTTACCTCATAAAATCTACTTGTTATGAAAAGACTAGGAGTTTTAATATTTGCAATCAGTTCATTGTTTTCTATTAACGTATTTGGCCAGAACGAGGCGAATAACTGGTATTTCGGAAATGGAGCAGGAATCTCCTTCAGCTCTGGAAAGGCTACTGCTTTGACGAATGGTAACCTTTACACCAACGAGGGTTGCGCTTCAATCTCCAACAATAGTGGTAAGCTATTGTTTTATACCGATGGCATTACTGTTTGGGATCGCGAGCACACTCCCATGGCAAACGGATCGGGCCTAAATGGAGGCGCCTCGTCCACACAGTCCGCACTGATTGTTCCTGAGCCAGGAAACTCATCAGTTTATTACATTTTTACTGTAGGTGAAGATGCCGGTTATCTCGGCTTATCTTATACTAAAGTAGACATGGGCAACAAAGATACCGGGGGTTCCGACCAGTTTAAAAATAACAAGCACTTTTTAGCCCCTGATCTAAAAATTAATATGGGTAAGGGAAGAATAACGCTTAAAAATGAACGATTACTATCACAGGCAACCGAGAAGCTTACAGCGGTAAAGCAAAAAAATGGCGTGGACTATTGGGTGATTTCACATAAATGGAACTCAAACGAGTACTACGTGTATCCTTTAACATCGCATGGTGTTGGAAAACCAGTAGTTACTAGAGTAGGCCTCTTTCACGGCAAAACAACCGGAAATAAAAATAGTGAATCGATCGGTTATCTGAAATCTTCATCAGACGGAAAGAAATTAGCATCAGCGATATGTTATAGAATGAGCAATGGAATTGAGGTATTTGACTTTGACAATGAGACGGGAACACTGTCCAATGCTTTTAAGATACCAGCTGAAGGATATGCCTACGGACTTTCATTTTCGCCAGATAATTCAAAGTTATATGTTTCTTTTCTTAAAGGGGAAAACGGTATTGTTCAATACAATATAGAGGACCTCAAATCAAAAACAGAAGAGGAGTTAGCTAGTTCGGGAATATCGATTATTTCCAATAGCGAAGATTATTCCTTTGGAGCACTTCAATTAGGCCCTGATGGAAAAATCTATGTAGCAAGAGTTGGTTCATATTTGGATATCATCAATAATCCAAATTCACCAGGCACTGCTTGCGGGTATAGCGCCGATGCCATCAACTTGGGAAACAGATACAGCACTTATGGACTACCCAATATCGTTACCAGCTCCTATGATATAAGCATAGGAAATGACACCTCAGTTTGCAATGGTCCACTTGAGTTACGGGCGCCAACTTACTCAGATGCAACCTATATGTGGTCAACAGGGGAAACAACCTCAAATATTAAGGTCATGGAGTCAGGTACTTACCGGGTACAAATTTATAATGCTCTCACACAGAGGTTAGAAATTGGAACCATTGCGGTTTCTATTGTACCACCTATAACCGTAGATCTCGGCCCAGATGTATCCAATTGCGACAGAAGCATGGTCCTGTATTCAGGTGTCAAAGGAGGAAAGTATTTGTGGTCTACCGGCGAAACGGCGGCAGAAATCACCGTTGATAAATCAGGTAAATACAGTGTTCGGGTAGATAAAAACGGTTGCGTTGATGAGGATGACATTAACCTGGTGCTTGCAGGAAAAACTACGGTATTTACACCGCTCAGAGACTCAGTCGCACATAAAGGGTTTAACAACACCACGTTTTATTATTCTGAGACAGATGTGGTCAATTATCATCTCCAAATTTTCAGCAAAGGAGGAAAGCTCAAATACGAATCAAATGATGTAAAGCAAAATTGGACGGCTACCACCCCTAAAGGAAAAGAAATTAAAAAAGGAGAATACAAATGGGTTGTTACTTATAACTCAAAATGTGCCGATAATGAGGAGATACGAAAAGAAGGTATTCTCACTCTTATGGAAGCCAAATCAGGTATGACACACTAAAAAATAGTTCTTCACACCAGGCAACCATCATTTTTCTATGCGTCTTTGTATCACTAAATATCAGCAATACTGTTGTTGATAACGAAAAGGGCATTCCCTGGATAAGATGGTGCTGTTTTGCTTAACTTTGCACAAATTTTTCCAGAGGATACAATACTGATAAGGAGAAAACCAAATCTACAGAGGTTAATTAAAGTGAGACAAGGAAGAAATTACATTCTATTTATAGTTGCACTGTCGCTATCAATTATTGGGTCAACGGACAGTGCATATGGTCAGTGCGACTCCACCACTCCTGAATTTATTGTAGATCTTTCATTGTACCCAGATAGCGTCTGGAGTGAAACCAATACTGAGCGGCTGGATTCTTGTTGTTATCAGGAAAGTGGTGACCCGTGTATTTCCTTTGTAGTGACATTGGCCCCTTCAGCAGGAGCATTGTATTTTAGCGTTGAGAGTCCACAGCCAAATATTTCTTCAGCTCAATTTCACATAAACTGTGATTCAACTGTATTTTCAGTTCAGGACACCGTGTGTATTGCAGGGTTCTCTCCCCCATACACGATAACGTATTGTAAACCTGGAAATGACAAACCAACTTATGTGATAGCCGGAATTGGTTCCGGCGATATCTCTCCTCCAATTACTGTAAGTGAAGCTTGCAGCGATACACTCTGGGCGGAGGGATTCGTGGATTCAACAATTGTTTGGACCTCCATCCCATCGGATTCTACGCTAGAATCATATTTAGATTGTCCGTCGGGATGTGATACAGTAATCGTAACGCCTACAGGAGCTTTTCCAGATTCTATACAGTATAAGGTATGTGGAACGCTCGAAGGTACAGGATGCGAATCCGGAGAAAGGTGTGACTCAACGTGGGTATACTTTCTTACTTCGCTTGATGTACAGATCAATCCCCAGAATCCGAGTATCTGCTTTGGAGGAAGCGGCATTACATTAACAGCCGCTGCAGTTGGCGGAAGACCACCTTACACATATTTATGGAGTACAGGATCAACAACCGATACCATAGAAGTATTATCTGGAAATCCTGGCATTTATTGGGTTTCAATTACTGATTCTTCCGGATGCCCATCTGCAAGCGACACGGTAACAGTAATTGAATTTGATACGGTAATTACTGCAAACGCAGGTACGGATTTCACGATTTGTTCAACAGATTCTAACATCTCGTTGAATGGAGCAGTTACAGGTGTTAGTACCGGAAGCTGGTCTTGGGGCGCTGGTACTTTCACACCAAGTTCTGACTCACTTAGTACGACCTATACCCCTACTCCTGGTGAATTGTCTTCAGGTACCGTTACACTCCTACTTACAACAACATTTAATGGCACATGCCCGGCAGATAGTGACACAATTGTGATACAAGTAGATACTCTTCCAATCCTTAGTGCGGGACCGGATTTACTTATTTGCCTAGACCCTTCAGGAGCTTTGCTTTCAGGTGCTACAAGTACGACTACGGATATAGTGTGGACAACAACAGGAGGCGGAAGCTTTTTGCCGGGGCCGAACATAATAAACCCTACCTACATTCCTTTTGCCGTTGGAGTCGACACATTGGTATTAACAGATACTAACGCCTGCGCCGTTTCAGATAGTGTTCTGCTCACCATCACTCCTTCTCCCACTGCTTCCGCAGGGCCAGATACCCTATTATGCGCCGCAAGCCCAAATCTACCTCTGTCGGGCTCGATTACCGTAGTGAGTACTGGCGCGTGGACAACTACTGGCTCTGGATCCTTTACCCCGAGCAACACAGACCTCAACGCAACTTATAACTCGTCTGCAGGTGATACAGTAGCTGGAAGTGTTCAATTAATATTAACTCCGACTAGCGGGTGTGATTCAATTCCTGATACCTTACTCATAACTTTTTCTTATTCGCCAACTGTTAATGCAGGACCGGACCAAACTGTCTGTGCCAATAATGCAGTTACAACCTTGGCAGGGTCCATAAGCGTTGCCTCTGGTGCAGTTTGGACAACCAGTGGAACTGGAACATTTGCGGACGCTTCAGTTTTAACTACTACTTATACTCCAAGTGATGCTGACACCACTGCGGGTACCATTACATTAACGCTTACCACAACAGGAAACGGTGCTTGTAATCCAGCTGTAAACGCTATGATTATTACCATAACTGATGCTCCTACGGCAGATGCGGGACCGGATCAAACGGTATGTGCCAACAATGCTGTTACCACTTTATCAGGCTCGGTTACCGATGCAACCGGCGGTGCCTGGACAACCAGCGGAACAGGAACATTTGCTGATGCTTCGGCGCTTAGCACCACCTACACACCCAGCAATGCCGACACCACAGCGGGTACAGTTACATTAACGCTTACCACAACAGGAAATGGAACTTGTAATTCGGAGTCGGACTTTATAATCATAACGATTACAGATGCTCCTACTGTAGATGCGGGACCGGATCAAACGGTGTGCGCCAATAACGCCGTCACTACTTTGTCCGGCGCTGTAACCGATGCGACCGGAGGCGCATGGACAACAAGCGGAACAGGATCTTTTGC
>NVRZ01000265.1 GCA_002401055.1 Bacteroidota bacterium | reverse complement strand
GATTTTAATTATTGAATGATTATTTTCCCTGTACGTATTGACTCCTTATTATTCTCAAGTTTATAGAAATACACCCCCTCGCTCAAATTTCCTCTTCTAATAGTAATCTCTTTTGAAGTGATATCTTGAATTTTTCTCAGTTCTTTGCCCAAAATATCGTAGAGATAAAGAGTATACATTTCACCGTTCGTGTTTGAGAACCTAATAGTTGTTTTCTCACTAAAAGGGTTCGGATAGACTTCGACATTCATATCGTTATCAACCTCATCAATCCCAGAACAAACGCCCACGGTCACATTTTGACTGTCGACTGCGGAACAGTTGCCAGGGCCAGAAGGAAGCGTATAGGTAATTACGAAGGCACCTACTCCCGCCACAGCTGGGTCAAACTGGCTTCCTGTGATTCCTGTTCCAGAAAAAGTGCCACCTGTAGGTGAGCCGGTTAAGGATACGGGCACATCATTATCACAATAGGTAGTTGCCAGTCCGGTGAAAGATGCTATTGGCAAATCCACCGTCACACTTTGGTTAAAGCTATTTGTACAATTGTTGACATCCGTATAGGAATAGGTAATCGTATAGGTTCCAATTCCAGCGGCTGTGGGATCAAATTGATTTACGGTAATTCCAGTTCCAGTGAATGTGCCACCTGTTGGTGAGCCAACTAGTGTTACGGCAACATCATCATCGCAGTAGAGGCCACCTAAGCCGTTGAAGGAAACCACTGGCAATGCGATCACCGTTATCACCATGCTCGAACTATTGCTGCAACCAGCGCTATCCGCTACCAAGCTGATTGTAAAAGTTCCCGCGGTGCTAAAAGTTCGGGAGGCATCTGTAGCTGTGCTGAAGCTGGCCCCATTTTCTTTCCAGGTGTACGAAGTAGCTCCACTGCTGGAATTGGTGAAATTGACAGTTTCATTAACACAAATACTACTGGCACTGCCACTAAAAGAGGAGCTGACAGAACAAATAACGGTATCAGAGCAAATGCTACTGTCTACATGCGCATATACAGTGTCCATAACATTTACCGCCATTGCATTAACCGTAATGTTGACATTATTAACCGTGAGATTACTGGTGGAAAAAATATCAGTCTGAAGTGACAGCCCGGCTTGAAAATCAATATTGTTCTCGCAAGTAAATCCACCACCAGCTGGTACTTCGAGTTTGAGGTCCTGGTACTTATTAGACCCGGTCCAATTGATTTGTTCCCTGCCAAACACAGTTAAACTGCTATCGATGTTTTCGTAGACATAATAGGCCTGGCTGCCTTTTGAAGCAAATTGATATACCCTAAACCACTCAAGAGCTCCCTGGCCCGACGTCTTGATTATACTTAGGTCTCCGTAGATGACATAGTTTTCGTACTCTCCGGGAATTACAAACCCACCATCCGCCGTCTCTAACAAATACCTCGCGGGGTAGCTGTCCTTAGATCCCGCTCCCTGATACATATTGAACCAATTAACATTGCCGTTATCATCTATAGACAGGATAAAAATGTCGGTTCTCAAGGATGCGCTGAAATACTTCGATCCCCAAATAATGTAATCGCCATTAGCCGCCTTATGGGTTCCATATACATAGAGTGAGTCGCCCAATTTCTTGGACCACAGCAAGTTGCCAGCAGTGTCAATCTTAAGCAGCATGATCTCCCCTACTATACCTGTAGTATGATTTTGACCGATGGCCAAATAATTATTATCCGTTGTTTCATATATACCAAAGAGCGCCTCATCCAGGTTATTATCTCCGTAATTATTAGCCCATATTACATTTCCATTCGAGTCTAATTTGTACACTAACAGATCTTCGTCTGCAACTGCGTCAAAGGTGGCACCGATGATGAGGTTTTGATCCTGATCCTCCATTATATAAGGATTTGTTGTGTAGGTGCTGGTAGAGTATTTTTTCGACCATTTCTCCTGAAAGCTTTGATCCAGACTGCTCAGGGTAACGAAAGAGAACGACCCAGCAATAGAACCTCGGAAAAGATAGTCTCCGTTAGCGGTATTTGTAATCTCCCCCGCATTGAGTCCCAATGTAGTATCCGAATTTTTGATCAACTTAGCCCATAGCACACTGTCATTATCATCTGTTTCCCTAATTAATGTATGATTATCAGGTAAATTTCCGGAAGCAATTGAACTTATATATAGGGTTTTGTTATTGGCCATGAGGCTGCGTTTTCCATTATAGCCCATGTTCACTTCAATGGAATTAATTTCTGGCACCTGTGCTGTTGAACTCCAGGATATGATAAAGATTAGAAATGCTAGATATAAATTATGTTGTTTCATGTTAACTCTGTTTATTTTAATTTTTTATTGTTTTTCCTTTTAATACTTGGGTATAATTATATTCATCATTTGATCAATTATTAATGATCGGTATACTGGCCTTTTGTTCATTCTCAGCAGATTTATTAATCAGTTGGTTCAGATCCATAGCCCATTTCCCAGCTGTACTTACCGTTCAATGATGGAATTTTCGGCTGCGTTTCCTTAAATAATAGCCTTTTTGACTCATCATTTTTATAGCACCATCGGCCAGCATTGGTCTTATAATACACGGTGCTGTTAAGGCAGCTATCCAGATTAAACCTTTCAATTAGCATTGTTTTGCCCCTGATTTCCATTTCTACAGATTCTCCGTACTTGATGACTCCAAAATCAACTCCATTAACCACCACATGCACATCCCATTTAAGATCTACTGTTCCATGAGACCAGGTGTAAGCCGATTCAGTTGTGCTGTTTGTAATGGTGAGTTTGGTCTTGCTCTTCTCGCAGCCAGCGAAGGAAAGAGTAAGAATGATTAATGTTAACAATGTAGTCTGCTTCATGATTTAGTGGATTGCTGCAGTGAAAACTTGGTTGATTAAGTTTTGATGGCCTAAAAGTACATTAGCTCCCATTCTCAAAAAAGAGCAAAACACTTAACGGTAATTACTGGCGGGAAACGGTAAGATTAAGTAAAGTAACGGAATTCACCCGATTGGCTAATCGTAGTTATTTTGACCAAAGTTTTAGGAATGCCTCCTTTTTCCTTCTGGAAATGGGGACTTCCTTATTGTCTGTGAGAACAATATAACCAGCGGCACCCCGGATATAGCTCTTGATTTGATTGAGATTAACAAGGTGTGATTTATGCACGCGAAAAAAATGATGATCCAACAAGAGATGCTCAAAATCCTTAAGAGTTTTCGTTACCAATAATTTGCTCCCGTCAGTCAAATAAAACCACGTGTTGTATTCATTGGCTTCACAGCGCATGATATCGCTAACGGGAACAAAGGTCAACCCCTCCAGTGTGGGAAGCGCTATTTGGTTCAGTTGGGCATTGGGATTTTTGAGATTTTGAATTAAGACCTCAAAGTTTTTTTTACTTGTTCGATCGGCTATCTTTTCTTCTGCTTTTCCAACAGCGGATTTTAACTCTTCAATATCTACCGGTTTGACCAGATAATCTACTGCTGAAAATTTAAATGCATTAATTGCATAATCATTGAATGCCGTTACAAAGATTACTTCAAAATTGATTCGATCAAAAGAAGACAACAGGTCAAAACCCGTTCCATCAGGCATTTCTATATCCAGAAATACCAGATCAGGAGATAGTTGATCTATTAGCTTCTTTCCCGACTCAACCGACTCAGCTGTTCCCTGAACATTGATCAATGGAGCAATCTTCTCCAACAACCTTTCCAAGGTTACCCTTCCGCTGCTTTCATCATCAATTATTACTGCTTTTAACATATATGTCTAATATTCAAATTCTAATGGAATTGACATTTCAACTTTAGTACCTGATGCATTTCCGTCATCATCAACCAAATCATGAATACTCACACTTAACGACCTTCCGACTTTTGCATTTAAATACTTTAGCCTTTCTTCGGTAATAGATATTCCCATGGACTTATGGTTGGTTTGACTTTTTTCTTTGAGCTCCATGGCTTTCTTGCGCCCAATGCCATTATCTTCAACAACACAAACTAGGTGTCCGTTACTTCTCTTCAGGCCGATATCTATCTTCCCTCCTGATTTCTTGGACATCAAGCCATGATGAATAGCATTTTCTACATGAGGCTGTATGAGCATGGTGGGAATACTCGCCTCCAACGAATCCAACTCGTCTTGCACCTCTATGTGATACTCAAACTTATTCTCAAAACGTAAAGACTCCAGATCAAGATACAATTTTAGCAGTGCAATCTCATCCACAATAGGAATAGCAGACAAACCGGAATGCTCCAATATCTTGCGCATTAGCGTACTAAATTTCTGCAAATAAGTATAGGCGTCATCATTGTTACTCTCCAATATTAAGCGCTGAATTGAATTCAGTGAATTGAAAATGAAATGCGGGTTCATTTGAGCTCGAAGTAATTTTTGCTCGAGCTCAATTTCCTTATGCTTCGCTTGTAGTTTGTTCTGACGAATAAACAGCACGGCAATTACTCCTATTAGCAGAACCATACCCGCCAAACCAAATATCAAATATCTGTTCTTGCTTAACTGTAACTCCTGTATCTGATTTATGCTGGAAAGCATAATAATTTCTTTTTCTTTTTTTTCGGTTTCATATTTGGTTTGCATCTCCGTGATTTGTTTAGACTTTTCCTGATTAAACAAAGAATCTTTATAGCTGGAGTATATGCGATGGTACCGATAAGCTGATTCGAAATCATTTAACTCGGCAGCAATAAGTTCAAGATTTCTGTTTGTACCCATTATTATATGCTTCTGCCCAATCTTCTTAGCAACCAACATGCTTTTTTCAAGATATTCTATCGCGATTTTTTGATCTCCCTTAGCTAGGTATACTTCTCCCAAATTATTCAGGCTTCTTGCTATTCCATCCTTATTATCTACCTCCTGATCAATATTCAGAGATTTCAAGAAATAATCTATGCTCATGTCGTAGTAAAACCTAGATGAATCAGGATCTTGCTGGGTTCCAGCTTTTTCATAATATATAATGGCGATATTATCCAAACTTGTAGCAATATCTTCTTTGTCTGG
>NVRZ01000264.1 GCA_002401055.1 Bacteroidota bacterium | reverse complement strand
TTTATAAATATATGTGGATTTAGTATGAGCAAATGTTTAAATCTATGTTAAGTAGTATGTAAACTATTTGCTTAAATAATTTTGTAAATCCATTTATTTGTATAACCAAATTACCTTTCTATTTAAATAGAAAGGACTATTATAACTTATCAACAGGTAATGGTAAGTTATTGACATGCAATGTTGAAAACAAAGTTTAGTTGAATATGAAAATAAGGAGTATAGGTATTGGCAGTGATCATGCGGGTTTTTTATTGAAAGAAAAAGTAAAAAAACATGTGGAAAAATTGGGTTATGAAGTAAAAGATTTTGGCCCATTTTCGGAAGATAGTGTAGACTATCCGGATTTTGCTCACCCTGTTTCGGAGTCAGTGAAGGAGCATGAAGTTGATTTGGGTATTCTTATGTGCGGCAGCGGAAATGGCATAAATATGTCTGCGAATAAACACAATGGAGTGAGGGCAGCTCTGTGTTGGACCGATGAGCTTGCTGAGTTGGCCAGAAGCCATAATAACGCAAACATATTATCGCTACCAGCGCGATTTATTGATGAGGAAACAGCGTTAGGTATAGTAAGCAAGTTTTTGGCGACAAACTTCGAGGGTGGAAGACATGAGTTAAGAGTTGAAAAGATTGACGAGATAAGAGCATGCTAAATAAAAAAATGGTAACCAGATTCTTGATTCTGTTGTTACTACAGGTACTCATTCCGTGTTCAGCGTTCCCAAATTTAGAGACTGGAAAGGACACTATTGCTATTCGTTATGGTAATACTATTACCAGTAAAGACATCAAGGCACACTTGACTATCTTGGCATCAGATGAGTATGAAGGAAGAGAAACTGGTGAAGAAGGACAAAAAAGAGCTGCCAAATATATTTCAAAACACTTCTCTTCGGTGGGTATTCCACCATATTTGGACTCAGTGATTAATGACTCCTCTGGTTATTATCAGAAATTTCCACTTGTAGTTCAAAGTCCTTATGGAGCAACAATTTCATCAGACCAGAAAACGTATGAGTTTATTGACGATTTCTTTTTCTTTTCAGGATTTGAAGACTTTGCTATGGATGTAAAAGAGTTGATTCTACTCGGATATGGAATAGAATCTGAGGAATATAACGACTACGCTGAGGTAGACGTTAAGGATAAGTGGATTTTATTTTTATCTGGTGAACCATTAGACAAAAAGGGAAATTCATTAATTACAGGTACAAAGGACCTTTCTGAATGGTCGACCAACTGGCGCAAAAAGAGGAATATCGCTAAGGAAAAAGAGGTTGCGGGAATGTTCATTATATCACAGAATTATGAGGATCTTTTGAATAGTTACAGGCACTATATAGAAAAACCATCTGTTAAACTCATCTCCTCTGAAAAAGATGAAAAACTACCGCGTTTTTACTTGTCAATTGAGTTATCAAATAAAATATTGGAAGCTACGGCGAAGGGAGTTACGGTTGAATCAATTATTAAAAGAATTTCTAAAAAACGAAAACCATATACTGAATTAATTAGTTCTGATTTTAAAATTAACATAGAGCGTGATAGGACCGAGATTGAGTCCGAAAATGTTTTGGGATACATAGAAGGAACGGATAAAAAAGACGAGCTTATAGTAATTACCGCACACTATGATCACCTCGGGATTGATGGAGATGTGGTGTATAATGGGGCCGATGACGACGGTTCTGGAACAGTAGCACTTTTAGAATTGGCAGAGGCTTTTGCAATGGCAAAGGCGGATGGTTATGGCACCAGAAGAAGTATTTTGATCATGCCAGTTTCAGGAGAAGAAAAAGGATTATTGGGGTCTAAATACTACACATCGAATCCAGTATATCCCCTGGACAATACTGTGGCTAATTTGAACATTGATATGATAGGTAGAATAGACACAATTCATAAGGGAAATCCCAACTATGTATATCTCATTGGCGCCGATAGATTAAGCCAAGAGTTACACGATGTTAGCGAAAGAGCAAATACGGAGTACATCAATTTGGAATTAGATTATAGATTTAACGACGAGGATGATCCAAATAGGTTCTATTACAGATCAGATCATTATAATTTTGCCAAGAAGAATGTGCCGGTGATTTTTTATTTCAATGGAGTTCATGAGGATTATCATCAACCAACGGATACAGTTGACAAAATTGATTTTGATAAAATGGAAAAAATTACAAGACTTATATATTTTACAGCATGGGAACTCGCAAACATGGAGAATAGAATAAAAATGATCGAGGATCCTAAAGAATAGACTTATTATGCCCAATCAACAGCAGGATTTTATAGCGCAATCTCAGGCCAAATCATTCGATTTGGAACACAGAAGAAAATTAAAGTTTAATATTTCTCAGTACGATCATTCTGTAATAAATGGCAAAAAGCAATATGAAGACCTTGAGCTAGCAAAGCAGCGAGCTTCACACATAAAAACAAAGGTTATTGACAATCTTGAGAAGCACCTTACCGATTTTGAAACCAATTTTACAAAGAATGGTGGGAAGGTTATTTGGGCAGAAGACGGGAAAGAGGCGGTTGATGAAATCCTTAAAGTAATGAAAAGCGTCAAGGCGCGCTCAGTTGTAAAGGGAAAGTCAATGACAACAGAGGAGATTCATATTAATGAGGAGCTGGAAAAAGTAGATATCGAGCCCATTGAAACGGACCTGGGTGAGTACATTGTACAGTTGGCAGGAGAAGCCCCTTATCATATTGTTACCCCTGCGATGCATAAATCGAAAGAGGATGTTGCGGAGTTAATGCATGAGAAAGAGGGGCTGCCGCCAAATAGCACTCCTGAGGAGATAACCGAGCACGTAAGACAGGTGCTAAGAAAGAAATTTGCTAACGCGGAAGTCGGAATAACTGGGGCAAATTTCATTATTGCAGATATAGGAGGAATTGCGGTTACCGAAAATGAGGGAAATGCTTTAATGACCATGGCCTTTCCTAAAGTACATATTGCAGTTGTTGGAATAGAAAAGATGATACCATATATGAAGGACCTGGATTTGTTTTGGTCTTTGTTGTCAACACATGGAACAGGACAAAATATTACCGTGTACAACTCGATCCTTACAGGACCAAAGAGGTCGGTGGAGGATGATGGTCCTGAAGAGATGTATGTCGTTTTATTGGATAATGGCAGAACTGACCTATTAAACGAAATAGAGCAGAGAAGCGCGTTGGGCTGTATCCGATGTGGGGCCTGTCTTAATGGCTGCCCAATATATAAGGCGGTAGGAGGACATGCATACGGGTCTACATATAGCGGACCGATCGGCTCGATTATAACGCCTCATTTTAAAGGAATGAATGAGTTTAAACACCTCAGCTATGCTTCTTCATTGTGCGGTAAGTGTACAGATGTGTGCCCGGTGAAAATAGACATCCACAAATTGCTATTGTACAATCGCAACCAAGCAGTTCAACAGAAAATGACCACCAATAAAGAGCGGTGGTCGATGTTCTTATGGAAAAAGGGCATGCTCAAGAGAGGAGTGATGGACAAACTTGGAGCAGGACTAAAAAACTTTTTACTAGACATCTTTTTCAAGGGTGCTTGGGGAAGTAAGAGGGAAATGCCAAAAGTAGCTGCCAAATCCTATAACGAGTTGTGGAAGGAGCGAAACGAAAACCCTTCATCGCTCAACTGACTCCGGTTTGTAATTCGGAAATAATCTTGGCATAATGCGCATGCTCCAGTAGATGAATCTTATCTGCCAGTGATTCTACGGTGTCAGAAATATCAACATTGCATGTAGCTTGAAAAATTATTTGCCCGTCGTCATATTTATCGTTTACATGGTGAATTGTAATTCCAGACTCCGCTTCATTGGCGTCAAGAACTGCTTGATGTACATGTTTTCCATACATACCTTTTCCGCCATATTTAGGCAATAAGGCGGGGTGAATATTAACGATACTTCCTTGAAATTTTCTTGTGAGGTAAGTTGGAATTAGCCACATGAAACCAGCGAGAACAATAAAATTTATATCATGTAAGTTCAAGACCTTGAGTAGATCCACCCCCTCCTTAAATCCCTGCTTATCCAAAATATGGAAAGCGATATCGTGGTTTTTGGCCCTTGTTATAACATAATTTTCAATTTTGGTAGATACGATCAGAGCCACATCACCTGTTAAATCACTCTTAAAGTGATGAATTATAGCTTCAGTATTTGTGCCAGAGCCGGAAGCAAAAACAGCAATCCTCTTCATATTATTCTCTTATTCAAAGTAATCAAATGTAAATAATGATAGCGGCATTGCAAAGGTGAATATGATCAAATGAGTATATTCGTGTCGATGACAAAGACAAACTTCATAAAGCTAAATTTCAGTGCAATATCGGAGCAGGAAATGCTCAAGAACAGCGAGGAGTTTTACAATTTGATGGACAGAAGGAGGAGCGTTCGGGAGTTTTCTGACAAGGACGTTCCAAAGGAGATAATGGAGAACATAATTAAAGCGGCTGGAACGGCACCATCAGGAGCGCACAAACAGCCCTGGACATTTTGTTTAATTAGAGATCCTAATATTAAAAAACAAATTCGAGAAGCCGCCGAAGAGGAAGAAAGGGAAAACTACTCCGGCCGCATGAGCAAACGCTGGCTTAACGACCTAAATCCTTTTGGAACAGATTCGAACAAACCATTCATTGAAACCGTTCCGTGGATTATCGTTGTATTTAAAAGAGTATACGAAAGGACGGATGGAGTCAAGCACAATAACTACTACGTAAACGAATCTGTAGGGATAGCAACTGGAATGTTGTTGACCGCAATTCACAATGCTGGCTTGGTATCCTTAACTCACACTCCGAGTCCCATGAACTTTTTAGCAAAGATTATGCAGAGGCCTGAGAGCGAGCGGGCATTTTTATTAATCCCGGTAGGATATCCAAAAGAAGATGCCGAGGTGCCGGACATAAAAAGAAAAGCTCTTAAGGAAATAATCTCATATTTTTAAAATGTAGCGTCGAGGATGAAGACCAACTCTCTTCTTTGTACCTCTTATTAATTATTAAATAA
>NVRZ01000263.1 GCA_002401055.1 Bacteroidota bacterium | reverse complement strand
CGCATCCGAGCGTGTTGGTTATTGTTAGAGTAACATTGTAAACTCCTGTAGAGTCAAAGATATGAGTAGGATTCTGTAACGTGGATGTATTATTAGCCCCTGAAATGGTATCATCGAAATTCCACGCCCACGATACAATGCTACCCATATAAGCAACGCTCAGGTCAGTAAAACTTACGTTCAGGGGTATGCAACCTTCCCAGGGACTTCTGGCGAATCTTGGATCGGATTCTAGAAGCCAGATTGAGTCACCTGAGCCCATCAGAGTCATCTCGTCAGTACACCCATACACATCTGTAACGATCATTTTTACGTCAAAGGTGTCCTCGTAGGTGTAAGAATAAGTTGGGTTTTGCAAGGTAGATTCGTTCATAAATCCCATGCTTTGCTCAAATGAAAAGTCCCAGGCCCATGTGAAAGGCCCTGTTCCCGTAGCAAAACCAGAGTAGCTAACGGTAAATGGCATGGAGCAAGCATACGTGGTATCAGCGGTGAAGCCTCCTGTGAGCAATTGAAATGAGATATCGGTAGTGGCTGTATCTGTGCAGCCACCAACATTCGTTGTCGTCAATACAACTGTAAATGTTCCGGTGCTAGTATAATTGTGGTTGATGTTTTGTCCGGTTTGGATGGATGAGCCATCCCCGAAATCCCATGACCAGTCTGTCATATTTGGATTGGGTGTGCCAAAGAAGGAAACCTGGAGTTCCGAACAAGTTCGCACAAATGAATAAGTAAAATAAGCTGAGTCGTTCCCCACGACAATCGCATTAGAATCAATTCTTGTTGTTACACATCCGATGGAGTCACTTCCGGTTAGCGTTATTGTAAAGGATCCGGCTTTGGTATAATTATGTGTCGGGCTGGAACTTGAGGATGAAAAGCCATCTCCAAAATCCCAAAACCAGGAGGTAATTGGATAAGTTCCCTGGGTAGAAGTATTGGTAAAAGTCGTGTTTAAAGGTGGGAAGCAGGATGTGGCAGGACTTGCAGTGTAGGAGAGTGATGGTGCTGTAGATACAATTATGTAATTACTTCTTGATTTGCTGTCGTTGCAGCCAAGGCTATCGGTAATACTAATGCTTACATCGTATACCCCAGAAGTGTTATACGTATGCGATGGGTTTGGCAAAGTTGAGGAGTAACCATCACCAAAGTCCCAATACCACCAAACGATAGGAGAAGATATTGGTATAGAAAGGTCTGTAAATTGAACGGTTAGCGGTGCACATCCATAGGTAATATTAGCCGCTAAATCAGCGATGGGGTAGTCATAGGCCGTTATGTACGGATTCTTGATTATGGTGTCGCAACCACCTCCGTTACAAGCGATTAATGTCACCGTATAACCGCCCGCCAGTGTATAAACCGCACTGGGGTTTTCAAAGGTGGAGGTATTTCCATTGCCAAAATCCCAGGCCCAGGTAGTTGGGCTGTTGGTAGAAAGATCCTCGAAGTTTACCGTGATGGGAAAGCAGCCGCTATTGATGTCAGACGTAAAATCGGCAACTGGAGATTGAGCAATAGCTATTGATCCTATACAGAACCAGGTAAGTAAAATACCGAAGAGGGCTGTTACACCCCTTTTTTTGGCGAAATTCATCCGGGGTAGGATTAAAATTTACGTTGTCCCAGCTATATATTCATCCCTCTATATTATCTCCATTTTGGTTCACGTATCTATATAGTACTGTTAACGGCTAAAAAAGTTACTTATTTTACCATTATTTTCATCTGAAGATACGTCGATTCCAAGGGTGAAGTCAAGCCATATTGAGAAAATGGCTAGTATAAAGCGAAAAGTGGGGCTAATCATTCATTAATTGGTGGCTTTTATAGACTTATATTGCAGAAGGATACTTATAAATAGAGAGTGAATGACTACTGCGCATAAAATTAATCTCTTAAGGCGCTTTGTACTGACTTTTGTTGTTCTTGTTGGCATTGTCATTAGTACGAAATCTATTCGTGAACCAGATCTGTGGTGGCAGCCGAGAACATGTGAAGTCATATTAAAAGGAGCGTTTGTTCCTCAACCCGATATTTATTCTTTCAGTAATTCTGGCCAAAAGTGTAAAACAGGCGGAAGATAGAATGAAGTACTACCAGTACATAGGCGTCACCCCACAGCTATGAAAGTAAGCTTTGAGAATAAAGATTACTCTAATATTAGCTCTCTGACATATGTGCCATTTTCGCCGGTCAAGCTCAGGCTGTATATACCGGCCGGATGGTTCTTCAGATCAATGACAGTGGAATAAACACCTTGATTAATCTCCAGTGCTTCCTCATAGACCTTCTGGCCCAAGACATTGCTGATAATCAATTGAATATTTTTAATCATTCCCATGTCAATTTTCAGCGTGAACTCTCCATTGCTCGGATTTGGAAAAATGAGCAACTCAATATTTCCACTAAAATCTACTATGCCAGTATATGTTGCTGTAATAGAATCGGACATGGCCGTACATCCGTTCGCATCGGTTATCTCAACGGTATAAGTCCCGTCTTGTGTTATGGTATAACTCTGAGAAGTTTCACCAGATAGTGATGTGCTGTTCATGTACCACTGGTAAGCCGTTGCCAAATCACTAGTTAGCACATTTACATTCTGCAAGATGTTGGGTACCGCAGGATTTGGATTCTCAGTAACGGACATTATGCTGGAAAATGCACTGTTGCATCCAATGCTATCTGTAATACGCACCTTATAGGTTCCGGTAGAATCTATTGTAATTGATTGCGTTGTATCGCCCGTATCCCAGATATACAAGGCGGCAATGCTTGAAGTCAATACTACGCTTCCTCCGTCACAAAACGTAGTCGGCCCACTAGCAGTGATGGTCGGTGTAGCCGGAGACGCACTGGCCGTTACTGTAGTTGTGGCAGAAGTAGCATTGCACCCATTGCCATCAGTAACCGTTACCGTGTAGTTGCCCGAAGTTGAAACAGTTATTGTCTGTGTTGTTGATGCATCTGACCACGTATTTCCCGTAGTACTGCTGGAGGTGAGCGTTACGTTGTCGCCTTGGCAAAATTCTGTTGGGCCACCTGCAGCGATAGTTGGCGTTGCTGGCAGCGCATTAACCGTAATGTAGTTACTAAGGGTCAAAGAATCTACACCTGAAAAATTTGCTACTACCAGCGTCACATCATAGGAGCCCGGAGTATTGTACACCACCGTAGTATTTTGGGTGGAATCTGTAGAGGGTGTAGCTCCATTTATCAACCAAAGCCATGTCAATGGCGACTGGGTTGACTGGTCAGTAAAAGTAACTGCATCTCCAACACAGATCATCGTTGAGCTGGCTGCGAAGGCGGCTATTGGGGGAGGGCAAACGCTCGCAGTGATGAATGCGGTTAAGAGTATGGTATCTGGACCGCCGCCATTGGTGGCAATGAGCCTAACATCATAGGTTCCCGGAGTGTTGTAACAAACCGTAGGATTTTGAGTGGTGCCCGTAGATGGTGTGCCCCCGGTAAAGGTCCAAGCCCAAGTCGTTGGCATATTCGTACTCATATCTGTAAAATCCACACATGCTCCCTCGCAGAAACTGGTATCCGACACCGAAAAACTTGCGACTGTTGGTACGTTGGTTATGGTAATCCACTGACAAAATGTGCTGCTGCCAACAACATTGGTAGCGGTAAGGCACACGTTATAAGTACCGTTAGATGTGTAGGTGTACCCAGGGTTTTGAGCAGTGCTTGTTCCTGATCCGTCGCCGAAATCCCATATCCAGCTGACTGGGCTATTGGTAGAAGAGTCAGCGAAAGTGATAACCGGGTCACCGGATGAGTTGTATGAGTAGTTTGCAACAGTAGCACCGGCAAATGTATCCGTTATTGCCCTAAAATGGTAATCATCTGTAATGCCAAACCAGGTGGTCACGGAATCCACGAAAGTTCGTGCTGCACTTCCTGGTGTGGTTTGTGAGAGCCAAACTTCTCCCGTTGGAACTGTAAATCCTACGAACACATCTCCTGAAATATTAGAAAGTTGACTTGAATAGGGCCTAAGATCGACTCTGGTAATTATGTTGGGTTGTGCTAGCGTTGCTTCGGGGTAAAGCATAAAAGGTGTTATGAGATCAGTTCCTGGAATCCCTCCCGCATTTGCCCATACGTGGATGAGCATACTGTCGTTAGGACGGTTCACATCCGTGTAGTTTCGGATCAGGGAACTAACCAGATTGGTGGTGCCCGCCAAAGTAATTCTAACGGCAGCACCCGGAAATCCACCTGCTGAACCAGGTCCATAAGAATTCACAAAGTTCACTGTGGCATTGTCATAAACAATATAATTACCAGAGATATAAGAAGATGTATCACTTGTTGCCATATTTAGCGAGTCAGAGGCGTCTATGGCAGTGATCGAGTAATCCACCCATGTTCCCGCCGCTTGACTGGGCAATACAAACAAATAATTATTTCCAGATGTATTCACTCCGGTTATCATGAGCGGAGCGCCGCCATCTAACGTATAGTTCAGTTCAGCAAGGCTTATACCAGAGATGTCAATAATCTCGGCGTTGATATTTTGGTCAGAAAGGGATGCCTCGTACATTGTAGGCCCCGTGTGCAAAATTAGTGGAGGAGAATTGTCAATACTGTTACTGGTCAATTCAAAGTCATCTATGAACATACCATCTTCGTTAACTGCTCCATCGCTTACAAATCTGAAGCGGACAATTACGTTTGAGCTACCTACAAATCCACCGAGTGAATAACTGTATTGAATCCATGGTGAGAGGTTGTTCTCGCCATCAAACGTTGCCAAATTCACCCAGTTTGTGCCACCGTCGCCTGAGGCTTCCACATAGGTGTAGTCAAAACCTCCTTCAATGTCATAGATTGCCCAAAAAGAAACATTGGCATCGAGCACTGTGGATAGGTCAATAGGATTGGCCATGGTCGCATAGGATGTTTCCTGATCTCCATAGTTGCCCCCAGGACTTTCCGTTAACGATTTGGTAGCAGAATTGGAGTTAGAAGAGTCGAGGCCCCAATTATTTGTTAGGTTCCAGTTGCTAGTACCTGATTCAAAAT
>NVRZ01000262.1 GCA_002401055.1 Bacteroidota bacterium | reverse complement strand
AAAAAATCCGGCACGCCTTGATTATAATCTCCGAACGCTGGCGTGGTTTGATTACTACCTGAAAAGTGACAAACCAAAAGACAAGAAGCCCCCTATGTACCTGGATTACGGAGTGGAGATTGAATAATCTCAATCTATCTATTATTCTGAACGGCGTGAAGAATCTAGCAAATTAGAAGTTTAGCGTTCTTGTTCACAAGTACAGCGTGTTGATAACACGCTGATCCAGTATATTGTTTGCACAGTGTCTAGCATCTCACGCACATTGGCAAAGCGCTTTTTCAGCGTGTTATCAACACGCTGAACAAACGCTTAATACTCCCCAAAAACTTCTCTAAGCACATCAGCGATCTCGCCAAGAGTAGCGTAGTTCTCAACAGCTTCCAAGATAACAGGCATGAGGTTATCCTCGCTTTCCGCAGCAGTTTTCAGATTTGAAAGACACTCGGAAACCTTTGTATTGTCACGCTCCGCTTTTAAAGCGACGACCTTTTCTATCTGAGCATTCCTGATGGAGTCATCCACTTTTAAAATCTCCTCTCTCCCCTCCTCTTCTGCCGTGAATTTATTTACCCCAACCAGTATCTCCTCTTCCTTCTCAACAGCATCCTGATATTTGTACGCAGCGGCAGCTATTTCCTTTTGCATAAAACCCTCTTCTATTGCTGTAACCGATCCACCCATCGCGTCAATTTGCTTGATATAACTCCAGGCAGCCTCTTCCACTTCATCCGTAAGATTCTCAACATAATATGACCCTGCTAAAGGATCAACCGTATCGGTAACACCACTTTCAAAGGCCAATATTTGCTGAGTCCGTAACGCAACACGCGCCGCTTCTTCAGTGGGCAAGGATAGTGCCTCATCATAACCATTTGTATGCAGCGATTGTGTTCCGCCCAATACAGCAGAGAGCGCTTGTATCGTAACGCGGGTAATGTTATTCTTTGGCTGTTGTGCGGTGAGCGTAGATCCCCCGGTTTGGGTATGAAACCTCAACATTTGCGCTTTGGAATCCGTAGCCCCCAACTCTTTGGTGATCTGAGCCCACATCCTGCGCGCCGCCCTGAATTTAGCCACCTCCTCAAACAAATTGTTATGGGCATTAAAAAAGAAGGATACCCGACGGGCAAAAATATTTATGTCTAGGCCCTTGTCGATGGCTGCCTTCAGGTATGCCTTGCCGTTTGACAATGTGAAAGCAAGCTCCTGAACAGCTGTTGATCCAGCCTCGCGAATGTGGTATCCGGATATGGAAATCGTATTCCATTTTGGAACCGCTTTGGTACAATACTCAAAAATATCCGTTATGATGCGCATGGATTGCTTGGGAGGATAGATGTAAGTACCCCGAGCAGCATATTCCTTTAATATGTCATTTTGAATTGTACCTGATATCTGCGCCAAATCAGCACCTTGCTTTTTGGCCAGGGCAATATACATGGCTAAAAGGATAGCGGCAGTAGAATTTATAGTCATCGATGTGGTGATCTCGCTCAGATTGATGCCATCAAACAATGTCTCAATGTCTTTCAAAGAATCAATGGCCACACCTGATTTGCCTACCTCGCCATCCGCCAATTCATGATCAGAATCATATCCTATTTGTGTTGGTAGGTCAAATGCTACTGAAAGTCCAGTAGTGCCATTTTTGAGCAGGTAGTGATATCGTTTATTGGATTCCTCAGCGGTTGAAAAACCCGCATACTGACGCATTGTCCAAAGTCTCTTGCGATACATATCCGTTTGAATGCCTCGCGTGTAAGGAAACTCCCCGGGCTGTTCATTTCGATCTGTGGCCTTATCATAAACTCTTTCCACCTCAATACCTGAGCTGGTAAGGAATTTATCCTTTCGATTTTTTAAGTCAGCCATAGAATAAAATTGCCTAGATATCAGAAGGACTGTCTGAGCTCCTTTTTTAGATATTCGAGTGCCGTTTGATTGGGAAGCTTCTCTATCTTCATTACCAATTGCAGAATTATTTTACTGAGCTCTGTACCTGTAGCGTCGTCGTTAACATTGCTAGATGCCAAGTTGATAAGTTTGATTGTCTCCTCTTTAGAATTCTTTACCAAGGTCCATGCGCTGTCAGACATATAAACCTGCTGCGATAAGTTGTGATTAAATTCCGATCGTATGGTTTCCAGCAACTCCGCCTGTAGCATTCTGGCACTCATTCCGCTTTTGTTCACCCGATTTATGAGAAGCTCAGGAGATATTCGCTCCAGAAACATAGTTATGCGTTCATAGGCTTGTAAGCGAATAGGCGTGACAGCTTTTTGACCCTCTTTTCTCATTTCGAGAACCCTCTTTTTGCTCTCGCTATCCAGAAAACTTTTGATCACGAAGTAGGCAGTAGCAAAGACAATACCTGCCGGCAACACAATTTTCAGCACGTCAAAAAACAAATCCATAATTGTGATTTTAAGATGGTTAAATACGGCATATTTTTCAATACTACCTTCTTAAAAGCGTTAAACAAAGATAGTAATTTTTATACGGCTTGAGGTTCATAAATTCGTAGCTTTGCCCGGAATGAGTAGCTTGTCTGACAGGATCAACCGACTGAGTGAATCGCAAACATTGGCGATGACCCGTAAGAGCCGAGAGCTCACTGCTCAAGGCATAGATGTTATCAATCTTAGCATCGGCGAACCTGACTTTGATACCCCCCAATTCATAAAAGACGCCGCCAAAAAGGCTATTGACGAAAACTTCTCGCATTATACGCCGGTTCCAGGCTATCAAGATCTAAGAGAAGCCATTTCCAATAAATTCAAACGCGACAACAATCTCGATTATTCTCCGGATCAAATTGTAGTATCTACTGGAGCGAAGCAATCAATAGCCAACGTGGTACTTGCCCTGGTAAATCCTGGAGACGAGGTGCTTCTTCCATCGCCGTACTGGGTGAGCTATTATGAAATTGTTAAGCTAGCTGAAGGAATACCTGTGCCGATCTCCTCAAGTATCGAAAACGATTTTAAAGTAACTGCAGCAGAAATTGAAGAAGCGATTACCGATAAAACCAAACTCATTATCTTCAGTACACCCTGTAATCCAAGTGGATCAGTTTTTTCTGAAGAAGAATTAAAAGCAATCGCTGACGTTGTAGCAACTCATGATGAGCTGTATATCATCTGTGACGAGATATACGAACACATCGTATTTGAAGGAAAACACAATAGCCTGGCAATATTTGAAAATGTCAAAGACCGGGTAATTACCATTAACGGAGTATCAAAGGGCTTTGCAATGACCGGATGGAGAATTGGATATATTGGTGCACCAGATTGGATTGCAAAAGCTTGCACCAAAATACAGGGTCAATTTACTTCCGGTGCTTCATCCATATCTCAAAAAGCCGCAGTAGCTGCCATCAATATGGACCCTTCATGTACTACGGAGATGCGAAACACGTTTAAGCAAAGGCGAGACTTGATATTGGATCTATTAAAGGAAGTAGATGGATTGAAGACAAATATTCCCGAAGGTGCATTTTACGTCTTTGCGGATATATCGAGTTACTTTAACCGTTCATATGACGGCACTAAAATCGAAAATGCAACAGAGCTAACCATGTACTTGTTAAATGAGGCAAGAGTTGCACTTGTACCTGGAGATGCATTTGGCGAAGCGAACTATATGCGCATCTCATATGCTTGCAGCGATGAAGTAATAAGAGAATCAATAAAGCGAATAAAAGAAGCCCTGGATAAACTAAAATAGATAGTCCATTGACAGCAGCAGATATAGAGAACGCATTTAAGAGTTTCGACAATTTTAACATCATTGTTGTTGGTGATGTTATGATCGATTCTTACATGTGGGGCAAGGTGGATAGGATCTCTCCTGAGGCACCTGTTCCAATCCTCTCAGTTCATAAAAAAGAAAACAGACTTGGAGGCGCTGCAAATGTTGCACTTAATGTACAATCACTTGGAGCCAACCCAATTATTCATGCGATAATTGGAGATGATGACAAAGCGGAAATTTACCTCAATCTCATGAATGAACGTGGGCTGAGCACAGATGGAATCCTAGTGAGTAAAAATCGGCCGACTACCGTTAAGACAAGAATCCTAAGCGGTGGAAATCAAATGCTTAGAGTAGATGAAGAAACAGTAAAACCCATTAGCAGTGAGGATGAGAAGAGCATATTAAACTCTATTCAAACGTCCATAGAGAATACCAAAATTGACGCAATCATATTTGAAGATTACGATAAGGGCTTAATTTCAAAATCACTTATTGAGGCTGTTGTATCGTTGGCAAAGTCAAATGACATTCCCATCGCGGTAGACCCGAAGAAGAATAATTTTTCCGATTACTCAAATGTGGATCTTTTCAAGCCTAACTTAAAGGAACTCAAAGAGGGTCTAAAAGTAGATGTGGATGGATCGGACATAGATGTGATTAAGGAGGTAGTTGTGAAACTCATGGAAAGTCAAAACCTGGGAACTATACTTGTAACTCTTTCAGAGCTTGGAGTCTATATTAAATCTGATGATACGGATGAAATAGTACCAGCACATATACGTGATATCAATGATGTATCAGGGGCAGGCGACACCGTGATAGGCGTAGCTGCACTTTGCATGGCAGCGGGCATGAGCTCACTAGAATTAGCCTCCATTTCCAACCTTGCGGGCGGTCTCGTTTGTGAAAAGGTTGGAGTTGTACCAATTGACAAGATCCAATTGCTGAAAGAAACAATTTCTTTACTGGCCTGATGTTGAATAAGCAGGCCTTGCTCAATCTATTTTCAACTATTCAAAATTTTAGCTAGGAATGTCCTGGCAAAATTTTAGGGAAAATATTAACCTGGCTATTTATGATAGCAAGGATCAGGTTATTCTTGCAATAAGAATCCTAAGTTTTGGAGTTTCCGCTGCTGCCATAATCACACTTATATATTTTTACGGCTTCCCAATTGATGCGGCCACGAAGGCAAATATAATGTCGCTAATCAAATTCAGCTTCTTCTTCTATGTTTCCCGCTTTTTGGTTCGACTCTTTTATACATTTGATCCATTAAAGTTCCTGA
>NVRZ01000261.1 GCA_002401055.1 Bacteroidota bacterium | reverse complement strand
CTAACTCCAAATCAATAAGCTGAGATTCAAAATTATCTAATCTTTCTACATAAACAGTAAGTAGGTCATCCTGCTTGGCAAGCTTGTTTTGCTTTTTGAAACTTTGCATCTTGTTCTCTGAAGACCTTAGCTTTTCATATACTATCCCGAGCTGATCGTCAATGAAATCAAGCACCTTGTTAGCGCTTTTTGCTTTTTTAAGGAGGTCGTAGTTAGTAAATTCTTCTGCAATAGCATTCATTATATCTGAAGCTTTCTTTGCATTGTACTCTCTGATAGACACTTGTATGGTCTGTGCAGCCTGATTCATCATACGTACGTTTATCGATCCATAATATTGATCGATTACACGAGAAACATTATTGATTACAAAGAAATAAGGATTCTTTTGGAATTGGTTTTGCTGGTTTGAAATACGAGTAAAATCATAAACGGTAACCAGTACTTCCACATGCTCCAATTTTTGCCAAACTCCAATATCAATTGGTTGCTCAAATGTATTATCGCCAATATGATAGGAGGTGTAAATTTTAGATTCACTCGGAAAGCTAATGTCAATTGGAATTCCAGTTAGGGATGGATTTATATTTCGTACTTCAACTTTATAAGGCGAGGCAGTGTACATCTCATAATTTAGGATTTTACCTTTTGCGTAGTAACTGACTTCCAGATTTATTCTTGATAAGGCGCTTTTTATAAAGTTTTTTGATCTCAATACTTCGATTTGAGCGGCGATATCTTGATCGTATATATTTTCGACATTTAAAACTTTTTGCGCCGTATTCTGAACCGTAATTTGAAGTGTAGTATTTGCTTCAAAAAGAGGGGGAGTATATCTCAGATATATGAATGCGGCAGTTCCAGAGATAATAAAAAACAAAATTACCCACCAGATAGATTTTCTGGCAATTAATAAAAACAGTCCCAGGTCAAATTCCTGACTGAAATTTGAGATGCGATCTTGATATCTTGAGATATCCTCGTTTCCGTTTGTACCTTGACTGTACATATGGACTTTATCTTATTTGCTTAGTTGGAAAATACTAACTATAAACAATAAACTTGTAAAGAGCGAAATAACAGGATTGAGTTCCGCGAGAATAGTGGATACAACTTTTAGTACCGGTTCCACATAGATTATGTCATTGGCCTGTATAACCATGTTGGCTTGTTTCATACCCTCTATCGTAGACAGATCAATTAAAAATACCTGTGGATCAGTTCGGTCTCCCCTTATCAATTTAATTCTTTTTGCTTTTCCCGTAGATATTCCTCCAGCTAACGCAAGTGCTTCGAGTAGCGTAGTATTGTCGTTTACCAGATTAACCACTTTTGCATTTCCGCCGCCCCCAGGAAATATAATTACTCGTCGGTTATCTACTTTCAGCATTACAAAAGGTTTATTGTAGTACTCACTATAGACTTCTTCTAACATCAGCTCTGCCTCACGTAGTGTCATGCCAGCGATAGGTGTTCTGCCTATTGTAGGCAACTTTATGGTACCATCAAATTCCACCAGATACTGCAATCTTATTGCTCCAGCTCCACCAACACTTGTGGTAAAGTTGGACAGATCGATTAATTTGAATCCATCATTGGAAAAAATTCGGAATTGAATAAAGTCATTCGCAGCTAGTTTATATTGGTATTGCGGAGTAGATGGAGGAGTAGTGAATTCATAGTTTCGTCCAGTGCGTAACATGATGCTAGGCTTGAATATCGTACAAGACGTTACGGCAAGCATCAAAAATGCATAAAACAGGGTCTTCCTCATGATTAGAAACTTTAGTGTATAGTCCTGTTAAGGGTCGTAAAACAAGAAACAGAACTACCTTGTACTTATACCTGATTCAAAAGGTTACAGTATAAAGAATTCATTTCTTTTACCAGCCGGATGTAGGTGTATTCTGAATGTGCTTTATGTGCGCCGTATATACCCATGCTTTCCCTCAGATCAGGGTCGTTGATTAACGTCAAAATTGCATCTGATATTGCTTTGGGATTACTTTCGCATAATAATCCAGATTTTTGATCATCCATAACCTCTGATACACCTCCTACATCAGTGCTGACTATTGCTGTGCCACTTGCCTGCGCTTCTATCAGACTGACTGGCGTTCCTTCATTCATTGATGTTAATGCAACAATATCCAATCCTGCGTAAGCGTAATCAATGCTGCGTATCCATGATGTAAAAGTGAAAGATGTATTGTTTGAATCACCAGCGCGTGAGTTGGCCGATCTAAGTGATTTGTCAAATGACAAGTCGTAATCGGTGGCGGAACAGCCAATGTTACGTGACCTTAGCGTATCAATTATTTCGTGTTTTTGGTCCCCATCTCCAATAATAAAAACTTTGATCTTTTTTTCAGATTTGGAAATCACCCTGGTCATTGACTCAATGAACAGATGATGATTTTTTATTGGAGCAACGCGTCCAATAATTCCAATGGCAATTTCATCCTCCTCTACACCATAGTAGTTTCTAAAGAGTTCTCTCTTTTGTGATTGGTCCTCTTTGAATTTGATCAGTTCAAAGCCCAGTCGGATAACTTCAATTTTATCCTCTATACAGATTGAATAACGCTGGACCAATTCTCTTTTTTGGCTGTTACTAATGGCAATGATTTTGGAAGTGCCTTTGGCCAGATATCGTTCAACAGCTTTATACATTTCGGTTTTCATCATTCCAAAATAGGAGTGGAAAACATGTCCGTGAAATGTGTGTACCGTTACTGGGACTTTAAGCTGCTTGGCAGCTATTCTGCCGAGTGCGCCTGCTTTTGAAGCATGCGTATGAACGATATCAGGTTTAAAATCCCTTATTATATCCTTAATTATTCTAAACGCCTTTCTGTCATCTCGAAAATTGACTGCCCTGCGCATTTCAGGAACTACCTGATAATTTACTCCCAATGATTCTAGAATAAACTCTGAGCAATCCTCTTCTTCGTCTTTTAAACCACCAATTAAGAGAGTTTCAAAGTCAGGTGTCAGGTATTTGGTTAGGTAGGCGGCATTAAAGGTCGGCCCACCAAGGTTAAATCGGTTAACGATTCTTAGTACTCTAGGCATTGCATCAAATATGGATCAAACGTATCATTTTATTCCTGCATGTATTTTTTCCACCAATATTGAAATACGATAAGTGCCCAAATCGTAGCGGGTGTATCCTTTGGATTGTTTGAAAACAATCTGAGTTTCAATTTTCTAATTGCATCAGGGTTAAATATGCCCTGTTCCTCAATGAACGTCTCTTCTAATAAATCATTGTTTATAAGACTTCTTAAGTCGGTATGGAACCATTTGAGTAATGGAACCTCAAATCCCATTTTCCCACGGTTGTAGATCTCGTCAGGAAGGTATTCTTGAAATGTGTCACGAAGTATTTTCTTTCTGGTATTGCTGTTAATTTTAAATTCTACGGGCAATGTGAATGCAAAATCTACCAAGTTGTGATCCAGAAAAGGTGTTCTTACTTCCAGGCTTCTTGCCATCGACATTGAATCTACCTTTTTGAGCATGTCATCTCTGAGAACCAGATTCATGTCCGTGTGAAGCACGTCAGCAAAGTCGCCCGCTTTGCGAATGGTTTTTAAAATGGCTTCTTTTCTTTTCTTGTATTGAAATGCTTCGTCTGACGCTCGTTGCTTTTTCTCTTGCTGTTGTTCTTTTAGTAGGTAATTAGCTTCTTCTTCGTCCAGAATACCCGCCCATTTCCAGTAACGATCTTTGTGTTTGAGTTTTACACCTTGGGCATACCGGTTTAATTGCCTAGTCAAATTCGTGACTTTACTGTTTCTGGATTGAGGTAATAAATCGAGAATAGGAGAAACCCCTTTAAGTACTTGATTCATAAAGCCTGCATTGCGTGCCCTGAATTCCGCATAGTGCTTGTTGTATCCCGCAAACATTTCGTCTGCACCATCACCAGATAGCGCTACAGTGACATGTTGGCGGGTTAACTTGCACAGAATATTTACTGGAATAGCGGAAGAATCGCCGAAAGGTTCATCCATATAATCCAATACCTCAAAAACATTTTCGAGTAAATCTTTATTTGACAAGCTAAATACCGTGTGGTTGGATTTAACTTTTTTAGCCACCAGTCTGGCATATTTTGTTTCGTCGAAAAAGGGCTCATCTTTAAAACCAATAGAGAAGGAGAGAATGTCTTTTTTATGCCTTGCGGCGATGGCTGTTATTATCGATGAATCAATTCCGCCACTTAAAAATGTTCCCAGGGGCACGTCTGAAACAAGGCGATCTTTTACCGCCAGGTCCATTAACGAGTGTAGCCTTACTTTAACGCTTTCATAATCAGATAAAGTTGGACTTTCTTCGGTTTCCGACGGACGAGTAATTTGATAGTACCGATCCTGATTAAAATTTGAATTGATGTCAATGGTGGTATAGGTCCCAGGCTCAATTTTCTTCACATCCTGTAGAATCGAGTGAGGCCCTGGTATGTAATTCAACTGGAGGTACGTGAACAGCGATACGATATCTAGTTTCTTTGGAATTTGGTAAGCAAGTAGCGCTTTCAGCTCTGATCCAAAGATGAATTTGTCATCATCTAAGTAGTACAACAATGGTTTTATTCCCATTCGATCTCTGGCAAGAAACAAGCTTTCCTGCTGTTTATCGTAGATGGCAAAAGCAAAAAACCCATTGAGTAGTTTCAGGAAATCTTTACCATGTTCGATATAAAGATAAAGCAGGACTTCCGTGTCACATTCAGACTTAAAAGAGATCCCCTTACTTATTAATTGTTGGCGCAGCTCCTTGTAATTATAGATTTCACCATTGTACACAATGGTATATCTCCCTGTATTATCAGCACGACCTCCTCCACCCGAACCAAGAGATGCAATCGTCATTATTATTGAGTTTCCTGTTCCAGCTTTGTGCGGCAATTTTTTGCAAAGATCAAGATGATCATAATATTCAATATTGAATACAGCTCGTTTACAATGAGGACAATCTGAATGCGTGAGCCTAAAGTTCTCGATACAGACCTTCTGATGAAACGGAAGCGATACTGGAAAGTATTTCCCACCACAGATCTTACAG